>CABSNA010000105.1 GCA_902478865.1 uncultured Collinsella sp. | reverse complement strand
GCGACGAGGTCCTGAAGTCCACCATGAGGATGGCGCGCCCCGCGGGCATGGCCGTTTCGATCATCTCAGAGCAGACCGCGCTCAAGAACTTCGCCGCGGGCAAGTACGACCGCGAGAAGGTCTTCGTCATCGCCAAGGAGCCCGAGACGATGCTTCGCCTGGTCGAGTCGGGCGTCGAGCTCCCGTCGCTGGTCGTCGGCGGCTCGCTCGTCAAGGAGGACGGCATCCAGCTCACCCAGCGCGCCTACGCCTCCGCCGAGAACGTCCAGAGCTACAAGGCGCTCATCGCCCGTGGCGTCAAGGTGACGGCCCAGTTCGTGCCCGCCGACAAGCCCGTCTCCGTCGCAGACCTCATCTAAGGGGGAAATATGGTCAACTTCACTATCCTGCAGGTCGTCCTTTTGACCCTGCTGGCCTTCATCAAGCACGTGGACTACTACGGCATCCCGATGATCTTCGTCAATTACGCCGTTTTCTGGGGCCTCATCACCGGAGTCGTCATGGGCGACTGGAAGACCGGCCTTGTCATCGGCGGCACCATTCAGCTCATGCAGCTCGGCGTCGCGGGCTTCGGCGGCTCCTCCATTCCCGACTACGGCACGATGGCCATCATCGCCACCGCCTACGGCGTGACCCTGGGCTCCGACACGGGCCTCGCCATCGGCCTGCCGGTCGGCATGCTCGGCATCCAGCTCGACGTCGTCGCCAAGATCCTCAACGGCTTTGTCGTCGAGAAGTCCCAGAAGTTCTGCAACGAGGGTAAGTTCAATCAGATGAACGCCATCCTGTGGGTCTGCCCCGCGCTCTTCGGCCTGTGCGCCGCCCTGCCCGTCTTTGTCTCCGTGACGCTCGGCCAGCCCGCCGTCAACTGGCTCCTCGAGGTCATGCCCCAGTGGTTCCTCTCCGGCCTCACCCTCGCCGGCAAGATGCTCCCGGCCGTCGGTATCGCCATGCTGCTCCGCTACATGCCAACCGCCAAGTACTTCCAGTACCTGCTCGCCGGCTTCTTCCTCTCGGCCTTCCTGAACGTGCCCATCATCGGCGCCGCCATCGTCGGCGTTGCCCTCGCGATTGCGTTCTACCAGCGTGCCGAGAGGGACACCGAGCTCGCCGCCCACGCTTCCGCAGACGCCTTCATCGGAGAGGATGAGTAACCATGGAAAACGAGAACATCACCGCCGTCGCCGAGGGCAAGCCCTCCGGCTACAAGGTCACCAAGAAGGACCTGCGCAACGCGAACTGGCGCTGGCTCATGAGCGTGTGCACCTTCAACTACCAGACCCAGCAGGGTGCCTCAGTCGCCTACGCCCTCTCGCCGGTCCTGAGGAAGATCTACACGAACGACGAGGACTATAAGCAAGCGCTCAACAACCACTTCCGCTACTACAACACCCAGCCTTGGCTCGCCGCCATCATCCTTGGCGCCTGCGTGGCCATGGAGGAGCGCGACGGCCTAGCGGCGGCGGACGCCGTCCAAGACCTGAAGATCGGCACCATGGGACCGCTCGCCGGCGTCGGCGACTCCCTGCTCATGACCATGATCCCGACCATCATGGGCTCCATCGCCGCTTACATGGCCATCGAGGGCAACCCCGTGGGAGCCGGCATCTGGTTCGCGCTCATCCTGGCCATCTTCTGGGTCCGCATGCACGCCCTCGAGTTCGGCTACAAGCAGGGCGTGAAGCTCGTCACCGACTTCAGCGAGAAGCTTCCCAACCTCACTGCCGCCGCCTCCGTGCTCGGCCTCACCGTGGTCGGCTGCCTCATCGCCTCGGTCATCGGCGTCACCTGCCCGATTAGCTTCAGCTTCGGCGACGTCGCGATGGAGATTCAGCCGCTGCTCGACAAGATCCTGCCTGCCATGATCCCCGCCGCCATCACGGGAAGCGCGTATTACCTTCTTACCAAGAAGAACGCGAGCATGACGGCCCTCATCCTCGTGGTGATCGTCCTCGCGATGGTCGCCTCCGCCGCCGGCATCCTCGCCTAGCTTCGACCCAAGAGATTGGTGAATCAATGAGAAAGATAGTTGTGGCGAGCCATTCCCTTCTCGCCCAGGGCTTCAAGGACACCCTCGAGTTCCTTACGGGTAAGGGCGACGCCGTCAACGCCGTGTGCGCCTACGTGAACGACAACGGCGAGGGGCTCGACGCGGCGGTCGAGGCGGCGCTTTCGGGCACTGACGAGGTCGTCGTCCTCACCGACGCGCTCGGCGGCAGCGTGAACCAGCGCTTCTCCCGCTTCGCCTCCGACCGGATCCACGTGATCGCGGGTGTCAACCTCCCGCTCGCCATGACGGTCGCGCTCGCGCGCCCCGACGAGAAACTCGACTTCGACGCCCTCGTCAACGAGGCGCGCCAGCAGATCATCTACGTGAACGGTGCCAGTTCCGCCGAGTGCGACGACGACGAATAGAGGAGGTCGACGATGAGAGAGTTCCTTAAGGACGTGTGGATGCACGGCGGTGAGGAAAGCCGCGCCATCACCCCCGAGAACATCACGGGCGAGAAGGGCCGCGCCGCCATGTCGGCCAGCCACCTCGGCGTCGGCCGCAAGGGCTCGTGCTGCGTGCCCCTTGAGTCCGGCGAGACCATCACGCTCGCGGACATCGAGGGCCCCGGCATCATCCGCCACATCTGGATGACCGTCCCCGACAAGACCGCCGCCGGCAGCTTCGTCATGCGTGACCTCGTGCTGCGCTTCTACTGGGACGACGAGGAGACCCCCTCGGTCGAGTGCCCTGTCGGCGACTTCTTCTGCAACGGCTTCGGTGAGCGCGCCATCGTCAACTCGATGCCCATCTGCGTGAACCCGACGGGCGGCATGAACTGCTACTTCGAGATGCCCTTCAGGAAGCACGCCAAGGTCACGCTTACGAGCGAGCACCCCGGGTTCATTAAGTACATCTTCTACACGTTCAACTACGCGCTCACCGACGTGCCGGACGACGCCATGTACTTCCACGCCCGCTTTAACCGCGAGCGCAGCACCCGCAGGGGCGTCGACTACACCGTGCTCGACGGCGTGCGCGGCAAGGGCTACTACGTCGGCACCTACATGGCCCTGTGCGCCCTGGAGCGCTATTGGTGGGGCGAGGGCGAGATGAAGTTCTTCCTCGACGGCGACGAGGAGTTCCCCACGGTCACCTCGACGGGAGCCGAGGACTACTTCGGCGGTGCCTGGGCCTTCCTCGACAGGCCGCCCCACGCGCTGCCCGAGGCGCAGTGCTTCAACACGCTGTTCGCCGGCTACCCGTACCGCTCGACGCGCGACGCCACGCGCGACCGCTTCAGCGCGGGCAAGCCGAACCCGAACCCGATGCTCGCGACCAACGACGACGCGCTGCCCAGGCACGGCCTCTACAGGTGGCACCTTCCCGACCCGATCTCGTTCAAGGAGGACCTGCGCGTGACGTTCCAGGACCTCGGCAACGACGACATCAAGCTCTACGAGCGCGAGGACGACATCTCCACCGTCGCCTACTGGTACCAAAGCGAGCCGCACGCCGTGCTCGCCCCGTTTGCCGCAAGGCAGGACCGCGTGCCCAGGTAGGGTCGCCTCGAAACAAGCCAACGTTATGGGCGCCCGCGGTTGACCATGACTGCGGGCGTCCCTTTGTAAGGAGGATCACATGAGCGAAAAGCAAATGAGGCTCGGCGCCCTCGAAGCCGGCGGGACCAAGATGGTCTGTGCCGTGGTGTCCGGCGACGGCGAGGTCCTCGACCGTATGGAGACCCCGACGCTTACGCCCGCCAAGACCGTCCCGCAGATGATCGAGTGGTTCACCGCCCGCGATGTGGACGCGTTGGGCATCGGCGCCTTCGGCCCGACCTGCGTCGACCCCAACGACGAGCGCTACGGCTCCATCCTCCAGACGCCCAAGCTCGCGTGGCGAGGCCATGGTCTTCGCGCCGCGTTCGCCGACGCCCTCGGGATTCCGGTGGCCTACGACACGGACGTGAACGTTGCCTGCCTCGGCGAAGTGGTCTTCGGCTGCTGCAAGGGGCTCGAGGACGCCGTCTACGTGACCATCGGCACCGGCGTGGGCGCGGGCGTCATGTGCGCGGGCAGACTCCTTCACGGCATGCTGCACCCCGAGGCCGGTCACATGCTGGTAAGGACCCGTCCCACCGAGGAGGGACGCTGCGTCTGCCCGAGCCACGCGAGCTGTCTCGAGGGCCTCGCCTCCGGCCCCGCCATCGCCGCGCGCTGGGGAAAGCCCGCGGCCGAGCTCGCGGACAACGATGAGGTGTGGGCGCTCGAGGGGGATTATCTGGGGCAGATGTGCGCGAACCTCGTGCTCATGTACTCGCCTCGCCGCATCGTCCTCGGCGGCGGCGTGATGCACCAGGAGCAGCTCTACGGCATCGTCCGCAAGAAGACCCTCGAATATCTGGGTGGCTACATCCAGACCGCCGAGCTTAAGGACATGGAGAGCTACATCTGCGCCCCGGGCTGCGGCGGCGACCAAGGAATCCTCGGCGCGGCCGAGCTGGCAAGAAGGGCGCTCGCGTAACTTGCGCTCTCTCCGCCATACAACGCGTTAAGAAAAGACGAGCGCTTCTTGCCAATTGAGCGGCAAGAAGTGCTCGTCTTTTGCATTTGTTTTTGGGGCAGGACGCCCCGCCTCCACTAGAGTCCCTGGACCGCCACACCCACGAGGTTTGGACCGGTGTGGACAAGAAGCGCGGGGCTGATGTCGGAGCGGACGACATCCACCGCGTTGGCCACGCGCTCGCACAGGGCCTGCTCCATGCGGTCGTAGAGGTCGGCGTGGGCCGAGGTGCGGCTCGCGGCAAAGCGCACCTCGGGGTGCTTCTCGACGATGGCGGCGATGAGCTTGGCCTCGGTGCGATGCGGTACTTGCACAGCCATTTCGTGTGCGCGAGGCTGTTGGCTTTCTGGGCCACAGCAATCACCTTCCCCCTAGTATGATGACCTGAACAATCCTCATGCTAGGGGGAAGGTTTTTGTCGCGTAGCGGAAATTGGCCTCCACCCGCTGAGCGGGTGGCTTTCTATGCCGCGCGTGCCGCGCGGCACGGACTAAAGTCCATGAATAAAAACGAGGAAGGCCACGTCCGGCCTCCCTCGC
>CABSNA010000104.1 GCA_902478865.1 uncultured Collinsella sp. | reverse complement strand
CGCCCCGCCATAAGCTCGCGCATCTTAGCGCAAAACGGCTCCTGCTCCCCCGCTTTAAACACCAAATGAATCGTCACGGCATCCGTGTAATCGGTATCCGAAACCTTGGCACCCGAATCCTGCGCCAGGCGAAGCACCTGCTCGTATTGCGGATAGGCCACATGAACATCAACGGGCACAACACTTGTCATCTCGACGATCTGTCCGGCCTCCTGAGCCGCGGCCACCGCCGCCTGCGTCGCCGCAGTGTAGGCACGCACCAAGCCACCAGGCCCCAGCAACGTTCCGCCAAAATAGCGCGTCACCACGCAGCAAACATTTTTGAGCCCTGCACCGCGCAACACCTCGAGCGTCGGCATACCGCTCGTGCGGCTCGGCTCGCCGTCATCGCTCTGGCGCTCGCGTCCATCGACCAAAATCCACGCGGGAACATTGTGTCGAGCGTCGTAATGGCGCTTGCGAACCATCTCAATAAAGGCATTCGCCTCATCCTCGGACTCAATATGGACCAGCTGGGCAATAAACCGGCTCTTGCGGTCCACAAACTCGCCCGAAGCCTCAATATTCGATTGAAGAGTAAAATAGCTGTCCAACAAAGCCCCTCAACAACAAGCAAAGCAACAAACAGCCTCAATAATACGGCAAAGACAGCACCGTTGCCCTCTAACAAGAACGGAAACGCCAATGATACCGTCACCAACAGCGAGAACCCGTCAGCGCGAGCAAGGTGCCTTGAAAGACGAGGGCATGACCTTATGGTCATGCCCGAAGGCTTGGAAGGTAGATTGCCGCGCTGACGGGTTCGCAGCGTCAACATAGTTGCCGAGTGGGCCTATAAGCCGGGTTCTGTCGTGAACGGTCATTTATCTTGTCTGCACGTTACCGTGCAGCTCCACGCACGCTACCCGAACGCGGACCGGGCCGGCCCATAGCGTTCCTATTCGCGCTTGCTCCGGATGGGGCTTGCCAAGCCGCCGTGTTACCACGACGCTGGTGGTCTCTTACACCACCGTTTCAGCTTTTCCCTTTACGCCTTGCGGCGCAGGTGGGAGTCTTCTTTTCTGCGGCGCTTTCCGTCGGATCACTCCGCCCGGCCGTTAGCCGGCATCCCGCCCTCTGGAGCCCGGACTTTCCTCACGCGTGCTGCAAGCAGCACATCGCGCGACCGTCTGGCCCACTCAGCAGTGCAAGAGTGTAGCACACCGTTGCCGCAGGCAATGGTACAACACAAGCGTTCGACACGATAAACCAAGAACCACGCCATGCAGTACAATAGGGTTGTCGATGGGCAACGTCGTCAGTCGAGACGCGACCGCGCTCCGCACCCCTCCGTCTACTCGGTGTGTTCCCGCCTCCTCCCCGAGGCGGGATGTCGGCATTTTTTCATGCACCGACAACCAAATAGCCTGTGTACAGCATGGGCAGCATCGCGTATCTCGGCACCAAATGCAAAAAGGGACCCGTCCATTACGAACGGATCCCTTAAAACAAGTGATCGTCAAACCGATTTACTCGGCGTCGGTCTCCTCGTCCTTCTTCTCGGAAGGCAGCGGGGTAACCTCGATCTCGACGCCCAGAGTCTCAGCAGCAGACTTCATGGACAGGGAGATACGACGACGGTCGAGGTCGATCTCCATGACCTTGACCTGAACCTTGTCGCCCACGTGGGTGACCTGAGAAGGCTGATCGACGTGCTTGTTGGCCATCTCGGAGATGTGCACCAGGCCCTCGATGCCCTCGCCCAGGTCGACGAAAGCGCCGAACGGGACAAGCTTGGTCACAGTGCCCTCGACGATAGCGCCGACGGGGTACTTCTTGACCAGTGCGCGCCACGGATCCTCGGTGGTCTGCTTGAGACCCAGGGAGATGCGCTCGCGGTTGAGATCGACGTCGAGAACCTCGACCTCGACCTCCTGGCCGACCTTGACAACCTCGGAAGGATGGTTGACGTGGTTCCAGGAGAGCTCGGAGATGTGGATGAGGCCGTCGATACCGCCGAGGTCGACGAAGGCGCCGAAGTCGACGATGGAGGAAACGGTGCCCTGGAGACGCATGCCAGACTTGAGCTTGGACAGGATCTCGGAGCGCTCGGCCTTACGGGACTCCTCGAGAACGACGCGACGGGAGAGGACGACGTTGTTGCGGTTGCGGTCCATCTCGATGACGCGAGCCTCGATGCGGGTGCCCATGTAGGAGGTGAGGTCCTTGACGCGACGGAGGTCGACGAGGGAAGCGGGCAGGAAGCCACGCAGGCCGATGTCGAGGATCAGGCCGCCCTTGACAACCTCGATAACCTCGCCCTCGACGTTCTCGCCGGAGTTGAACTTCTCCTCGATGCGGTTCCAAGCACGCTCGTACTCGGCACGCTTCTTGGACAGGACCAGACGACCGTCCTTGTCCTCCTTCTGGAGAACCAGAGCCTCGATGGGATCACCGAGTGCAACGATGTCTGCAGGGTTAGCGTCCTTGCGGATGGACAGCTCGCGGACCGGGATAACGCCCTCGGACTTGAATCCGATGTCAACGAGCACCTCGTCATGCTCGATCTTAACGACAGTGCCGTTAACGAGATCGCCCTCATCAAAGTCGGTAATCGTACCGTCGATGAGGTTGTTCATCTCCTCCTCGTTGACATCGTCAAGAGAGAAAATGGACGAGTTCTGAATCTCACTCAAAGGTGGACCCCTTTCGAACTACGGGGCCCCGATTGCTAGGACCTACAGAAGGGTGCGACAAGCACACAACGTTTAGGAACACTCGGGAGCCGACAGATACTAATGTGACGCTTATGCAATCACGTTCGTATAGGTTACGGGGAAATGAGTTCGATTTCAAGCGTGAACTGCGATTTTTTACTCGTGTGGAGACTTTTTCGTAATCTTATGAACACACGTCTCCGCAACTTGACGATAACCAGCTAGGCATTCGGCTTTGGGGTAAAGTATCCGGAGCCAACGATTCTAGATCGATTTTTCGAGAAAGGTGCCCGCGTGCTCAAAGCAGTCGTTTTCGATATGGACGAGACGCTTCTCAGCATCAACCTCAACGCGTTCATCCTTCGCTATTTTAAGGATGTCTCTTCGATGCTCGCGGATATCGGTCGCCGCAGCCGCGGTGGCACGATGGCACGCCTCGGCACCATCCTGGTCGACCTCAACGCCAATCGCCGCAGCGGCACGGACAACCGCACCAATCTTGAGTTTTACCAAGAAGAGGTCGAGCGCCGATGCGGGATCCGCCTCTCCGATCCCCTCATCTACGAGGCGTTTACCTACTACGACCGCGAAGTTCTTCCGTACAAGAATGACGATGTCATTAACGCCCACGCCATGCCGGGCGCACACGCCGCGCTCCAGGCCGTACAGGACGCAGGGCTGCGTTGCGCGCTCTTTACCAACCCCAGCTTTCCCCAGGGGGCCATCGAGTGCCGCATGGGTTGGGGCGACCTGGCCGACGCTCCCTTTGAGCTCGTCACGCACATGGGAAACACCACCCGCTGCAAGCCCGATGCCACCTACTATCTAGAGCAGCTTCAGGTGATGGGACTCGAGCCGCACGAGGTCCTTATGGTGGGCAACGATCCCAAACGCGACTTCCCGTCCCCCGATTGCGGCATCCAAACCGCCTTTGTGGGCCAAGGAAAACCGGGACGCGCCACCTGGCGCGGAACCATGGAAGATTTCGCCCACGACTTTAACGCCGTAATCGAGGCCTTCTACGAGCACCAAATAGCCGACGAACTATCGTAGGCGCCAGAACATCTAGCGCAGTTGCGGTGAGATAGTTCCTGTTTGCCCCTCACCCGGGTAATTTTAGGAACTATCTCACCGCAACTTAATATCTAGCACACCTGGGTTTTGCCGATCATGATGTTGAGGATCTCGACGTCGGTATCTTTCATACCCACACGGCCCACGTAGCCCATGCTGGCGATTGTCTGCTCAACGGTATCTTGGATCAGGCCCTCGCCGGCGCGGAAGCCGCGGCCCTGCATGGCCATATCGTGGCCCAGAATCGCAGCATCAACGGCAGCGGAAATCTTAGCCGCGCAACTCGCCTTGGCGCCATCGCACACGATGCCGCCCACGTTACCGAGCGTATTCGAGACCGTCGCGCCAATCTGCTCGCGCGTGCCACCGCACAGCCAGGTAATCGCAGCGCCGGCGCCGCACGCGGCGCAAATAGCACCGCAAAACGCCGAGAGCGCACCAATATAGCTCTTGATATGCACGGCAATAAGATCGGACAGCATCACGGCGCGCACCAGGCGCTCGTGGTCGCAACGCAGGTACTCGACATACTCCATGACGGGCAATGCGCAGGTAATGCCCTGATTGCCCGAGCCGCACACAATGGCGACCGGCAGCGCGCAGCCGTTCATGCGGGCGTCGGACCCGGCGGCCGCACGGGCACGGGCACGGCAGGCGACGTCATCGGCACGAGCACCCAGCAGCGTACGACCCACCTCGGCGCCCCAAGCGTGCGCAAGGCCCTCGGCACTGATTGCGCCATTCAGCTCAATCTGACGCTCAACGGCAGCGCGGGCGTCCTCAATGTCACCGTCCTCGATAAAGTCGATGATGGACTCAATGCTCATAGGGGCATCGGCCTTATCCGCCGCCCGCTCGGCCACGACGCGCTCGGCGCAGGCGGCACACTCCCCCGCCGACTTGCCGCACACCGGAATACCGTCGAGCGTATGGCACGTGACATTGGTGTGGTGGTCGGTAATCTCGACGACCGCGGTATGGCCCCCGGCCGTGGCAGTCACCTTGATGTAGAGGTTGGGCACACCCTCGACAAGCGACACATCGCAGTAGCCGGCGTCAGCGAGGAGCTCAGCCACGCGCGCACGGTCTTTATCGTCAACGCTCTCGAGCACCTCGAGCGCGCTCTTGGCGTCGCCGCCCACGGCACCCAGCACGGCCGCGGCTTCAATACCGTGCATACCGCCCGAGTTGGGCACGGTCACGCTCTTAACGTTCTTGATGATGTTGCCCGAGCAGGCAACATCCATATGATCGGGTTCGCAACCGAGCGTCTGGCTCGCCAGCGCCGCTGCATAGGCAACGGCAATGGGCTCGGTGCAGCCGAG
>CABSNA010000103.1 GCA_902478865.1 uncultured Collinsella sp. | reverse complement strand
GCATGGACGCCAACCGCGCGCGCAGCCGTCGCAAGGTTGACATTACGCAGATCACCTTCCCGTTTAAGCCGGGAGACTACGTGGTGCACGCCACCCACGGCATCGCGCTCTTTAGCGAGATCGCGCGCCAGGAAGTGGACGGCAAGGAGCGCGATTACTTTTTGCTGGAATATGCCGACGGCGACAAGCTCTACGTGCCGCTCGAGCAGGTCGACCGCATCACACGCTATGTTGGCCCCGACGGCGACAAGCCGCGCCTGACCAGGCTCAATACCGCCGACTGGACGCGTGCCACCAACAAGGCACGCAAGAACGCCAAAAAGCTGGCGTTTGACTTGGTCGACCTGTATACGCGCCGCTCGTCGATTACCGGTATCGCCTGTCCGCCCGATACGCCCGAGCAGATCGAGATGGAGGAGAGCTTCCCTTACGACGAGACGCGCGACCAGCTGGAGGCCATCGCCGACATTAAGGCCGACATGGAGGCGCCCAAGCCCATGGACCGCCTGCTGTGCGGCGACGTGGGCTTTGGCAAGACCGAGGTCGCCCTGCGCGCGGCCTTTAAGTGCGTGGACTCCGGCCGCCAGGTCATGGTGCTCTGCCCCACGACCATTCTGGCCCAGCAGCACTACGAGACCTTCTTTGAGCGCTTTGCCCCGTTTGGCCTCGAGGTCGAGGTACTCAGCCGCTTCCGCACGCCGGCGCAGCAAAAGCGCGCGCTCAAGGCGTTTGCCGAGGGCACGATCGATGTGCTCATCGGCACGCATCGTCTGCTTTCGGCCGATGTGAACCCCAAGAACCTGGGCCTGGTGATCATCGATGAGGAACAGCGCTTTGGCGTGCAGCACAAGGAGCAACTCAAGAACCTGCGCGAGCAGATTGACGTGCTCACGCTTTCGGCAACGCCGATTCCGCGAACCATGCAGATGGCCACGAGCGGCGTGCGCGACATGAGTCTGATCACGACGCCGCCGACCGGGCGTCGTCCCGTGATCGTGCACGTGGGGGAGTACGACCCCGACGTGGTGAGTGCGGCGATTCGCCTGGAGGTGGGCCGCGGCGGTCAGGTGTATTACGTGTCCAACCGCGTCAAGACTATCGACGACGCCGTGGCGCGCGTGCACGAGGCCGCGCCCGAGGCGCGCGTGGGCATGGCGCACGGCAAGATGAGCCCGCGCGAGGTCGAGGACGTGATGATCGAGTTCGCGACCAAGAAGATCGACGTGCTCATCGCCACGACCATCGTGGAGAGCGGCATCGACAACGCAACGGCCAACACGCTGATCATCGAGGACTCGCAGCGCCTGGGTCTGGCACAGCTTTACCAGCTCAAGGGCCGTGTGGGCCGTTCTGCCACGCAGGCCTACGCGTACTTTATGTTCCCCGGCGAGCTGCCTCTCACCGAGGAGGCGACGGCGCGCCTGACCGCACTGTCCGAGTTCCAAGACCTGGGCAGCGGCATGCGCATTGCCATGCGCGACCTGGAGATCCGTGGTGCCGGCTCGCTTATGGGCGCCGAACAGCACGGCAACCTGTCGAGCGTGGGCTTTGACCTGTTTACGCAGATGCTGGGCCAGGCCGTGGCTGAGGCGCGCGGCGATGACGACGCCGGCGTGGAGGCGGCGAGCGTGGGTATTAACCTGCCGGCCGACTACTTCTTGTCCGAGGAGTACCTGCCGGCGGTGGATCAGCGCGTGCTCGTGTACCGTAAGCTCGCAGCGGCCGAGGACCTGGAGAGTATCGACGAGGTGCAGGAAGAGACCGAGGCCGCGCACGGTGAGCTGCCTCTGGCGGGGCTCAATCTGTTCAACCGCGCGCGTATTCGTATCCGCGGCGAGCGCCTGGGGCTCGAGAGCGTAACGCTCAGCGGTGGGCGCATCACGTTCTTGGGTGTTGACGTGCCCAAGAAGGTGGCCTTTGAGTTTAAGAACCGGTACGGCGCGGTGAACTTCCCCAAGAGCCGCAAGCTGTCGGTGCCCTATAAGGCGGGTGCCGGCGCGGGCAGCGGCCTGGGTCGCGGTCTCGACGCCAACGACGGCACCGGCCCGGTGGCCGCGGCGCTCATGCTGCTGCAACAGCTGGGTGCTAGCGACGACGACTAGCGGGTCGACGCTGCAAACGCTCCATTTGGGCAATCTGACCCTCACTCGTCGGTCGCGTACGCAAGTACGCTTCCCTCCTCCTTCGGGCCACCTTGCCACAAATGGAACGTTTTCGCTCACTTATGCTCAACCTGTAAGGGTATTTATGGGACAAAGCTATCTTTGCCCCACCATGTTGCGGGTCGACCCTTCGCCCGACCGAAAGGAAAGCATGTTCGGGTACATCTATAAGAAAGACGCCGCTGCTATCGCGGTCATCCTTGCCCTCTGCCTGGGCGTGGGCACCTTTTTCGATTACCAAATCTCGAGCATGCTGTTCAACTCGTCCAGCATGTACGGCCGCTTTATCGAGGCCGCCGGCGAGCTGCCGTTCGAGCTGACGGCGAGCATCGCAGGCGTTATGCTCGTGCGCGCGGTGCGTCCCGATTCCAGAGGGAGCAAATGGCTCGCCGTGCTCGGCATCCTCGTCAACGTTGGCTTGGCCGGCTACGAGATTGTTTCGTCCCTGCGGGTTGGCGGTAAACTCATTGCCGTTCAGTTGGTGCTGACGTTTGTGCTGGTCATCGCTGCCAACCTTATCGTCTATCGCCTCACGCGCACGACCGCGCCCGACGAGCTTACGCGCTGGGCGTTGATGGTGCTTGCCGTGTGGGTCGCTCAGGCCATTATCCTCAACGTGATCGTCAAGCCGCTGTGGTCGCGCCCGCGCATGCGCGTGATCGAGGTGACGCAGGGGCTCGAGTTTCAGCCGTGGTGGGTAATCGGCAACCCCGACAAGTGGAGCTATATTGCGGCCGGCGTAATCAAGGACGGCTTTAAGTCGTTCGCGAGTGGACACACGGCGCACGCGGCGATCGGCCTTATGCTCGCCGGGCTTCCCGCGGCGGCCTTTAAGGAAAAGCCGTCGCGCCGCCGGGTGGTCTTTTGGACGGCGGCTGTGGTCGCGGCGCTCGTCGCCTTTGGCCGTATCGTGATCGGAGCGCATTTTTTGAGTGACGTGAGCTGCGGCTTTGCCCTGGTGCTGGCGCTTGAGTGCCTTGCCGCGCGTATTGCCTATCCCAACGGCGTACAATAGCTCCGTTTGAATCATCTGACCGATACCCGGTAAGAGAGGATTGCCATGCTCGCATTTAACAACGATTATTCCCACGGCGCACACCCGGCGGTGCTGCAGGCGCTCGTCGACACCAATATGGAGCCGCAGCCCGGCTACGGTACCGATGCACATACCGAGCGTGCCAAGCAACTTATTCGCGAGGCCTGCCAGGCCCCCGATGCCGACGTGTTTTTCCTGGTGGGCGGCACGCAGGCTAACGCCACGGTGATTGACATGCTGCTCGCGCCGTACGAGGGCGTCGTTGCTGCCGAGACTGGTCACGTCGCCTGCCACGAGGCAGGCGCCATCGAGTTTGGCGGCCACAAGGTACTCACCATCCCCGGCTACGAGGGCAAGATGCACGCCGAGGACCTCGAGAACTATATCCAGGTGTTCTACGAAAACGAGAGCTACGAGCACACGGTGTTCCCGGGCGCCGTGTACGTGAGTCTATCGACCGAGTACGGCACGTTGTACTCCAAGGCCGAGCTCGCGGCGATTCACGCGGTGTGCCAGAAGCGCGAGATTCCGCTGTTTGTGGACGGTGCTCGTCTGGCCTATGCGCTGGCGGCCGATGAGTGCGACATTACCCTGCCCGAGCTGGCGCAGCTGTGTGACGTGTTCTACATCGGCGGCACCAAGTGCGGTGCGCTCTGCGGCGAGGCTGTGGTGTTCTGCGGCATGCACGCCCCGGCGCATCCCATTCCGCGTATTAAGCAGCACGGCGCGCTGTTGGCCAAGGGCCGCCTGACGGGCGTGCAGTTTGAGGCGCTCTTTACTGACGGCCTGTATTTTGAGATTGGTCGCCAGGCGATTGAGACCGCTCAGGCGCTGCGTCGCGTGCTGCACGAGCGCGGCTACCAGTTCTTCTTGGAGACGCCCACAAACCAGCAGTTCGTGATTCTGCCCAACGAGGACATGGCCCGCATTCGCGAGCATGCGGCGATCGAGTACTGGGAAAAGTACGACGATACCCACACGGTGGTGCGCTTTTGCACCAGCTGGGCCACAACGCAGGAGGACATCGACGCGCTGGCGGCTGTCCTGTAGCCTGATGTAATGACGAGGGCCACCCTGCGCCGGGTTTGGCGCAGGGTGGCCTTTGCTTTGGGGAGAAGGGTTGTATGACCGAGATGTCCGAGCCGACGATTCGTCTGGCGACGCCCGATGATGCGCCGGCGTTGCTTGCCATCTATGAGCCGTATGTGCGCCAGACGGCGATTACCTGCGAATACGAGGTGCCGAGCGTTGAGGAGTTCGCCGGGCGCATCGAGCGTACACTCAAGCGCTATCCGTATCTGGTGATGGAGCTGGACGGGCGTCCGGTTGGCTATGCCTATGTGAGTTCGCTCAACAGCCGCGAGGCATACGACTGGTCGGTCGAGACGTCGATCTACCTGGCGCGCGACGTGCGTCACGGCGGGCTGGGCCGCAAGCTGCACGATGCGCTCAAACAATGCCTGGTCGCGATGGGCATCACCAACATGTGCGCGCTCATCGCCGTGCCGCACGATAAGGACGACGAGTACCTGACGCACAACAGTCAGGACTTCCATGCCCATATGGGATATCGCTTGGTGGGTGCTTTCGACCGCTGTGCCCAAAAGTTCGGCCGCTGGTACGACATGTGCTGGATGGAGTTGGTCCTGGCCGAGCGCACACCCAACCAACCCAAGCCAACCTGGTTCCCCGACCTCCCCAAACCTACCATTTAGGGACAGGTTTATTTTGGCAGGTTAGCCGATGGGCTCGGTGTATTTGGCGCGGTCGGTGCGCTGGATGCGCTTGGAGACATGGAGCGGTCGGCCGTCGGTGTCGTAGACGTAGTCGGTGATCAGGATCAGCGCCTGCCCGCGCTCAACGTTGAGCAAAAACGCCTCGTTTTGCGAGGCATAGCACACCTCAAAGGTCTT
>CABSNA010000102.1 GCA_902478865.1 uncultured Collinsella sp. | reverse complement strand
GGCCCGTCTGCTCGCCGCCCAGGCTGTAGCCGCCCTCGCGCATCTTGGCATACACATGACGGTCGCCCACGCCGCTGGTCACGGCACTCAGACCGGCAAGCTCCAACGACTTGATCAGGCCAAAGTTGCTGGCAATCGTCGGCACCACGGTACCGCCCGAGAGTCGCCCGTGCTTGTTCAGGTACACGCCGCACACGTACAGGATCTGGTCGCCATCGACCACGCGACCGCGCTCATCCACGGCCAGGCAGCGGTCGGCATCGCCGTCATAGGCAAAGCCCACGTCCAAGCCCTGCTCCACCACGTGGCGCTGCAGACGCTCCATATGCGTAGAGCCGCAGTCCACATTGATGTTAAAACCGTCGGGCGCGGCATTGATCACGCGCACGTCGGCGCCCAGCGCGTCGAACACCGGCTTGGCCACCGAGGACGCCGAGCCGTTGGCGCAGTCGAGACCGATCTTGACGCCCTGCAGCGAAAAGTTCGCGCTCGCGATGAGCGAGGCAATATAGCGGTTGCGGCCCTGCATGTAATCGACCGTGGCGCCAATGTGGTTGCCCGTGGCCAGCGGCACCTCGCTCTTGCCATCGATGTAATCCTCGATGAGTTCCAGCACGTCCTCGTCCATCTTAAAGCCGTCGCTGTTGACGAGCTTAATGCCGTTATCGCAAAACGGGTTGTGGCTCGCGCTGATCATGATGCCGCAATCGAAGCAGCCCTCCACGGTCTGATGCGCCACGCCCGGCGTCGGGATCACGTGCAGCATGTAGGCGTCCGCACCGCTCGCGACCAGACCGCTCACCAGCGCCGCCTCGAACATATAGCTCGAGCGACGCGTGTCTTTGCCCACGATGACGCGCGCCTTGCGCTCGCGGTTGGCACCGTAATACCAACCCACAAAACGGCCAATCTTATAAGCGTGCTCTACCGTCAGCCCAACGTTGGCCTCGCCGCGAAAGCCGTCGGTGCCAAAGTACTTCATGCGCTCTCCTTACGAAATAGGGGCGAACAGATTGCCTGTCCGCCCCAAAATGGTAATCGATTATCTGCGCTACCAGAAAAACCCTACGCCGACGCGCTGTCGCGAGCCGCCTGGCATGTAGGAGTCTGACGCAGCGTAAGCGGCTTGTCCCCCGCCTCGGCCGACGTGGTCAGCGTATACGTGATCGTCGTCGTCTCGCCAGCATGCAGGTCAACGGTGCCCGAATAGAAGGGGATTCCATGCCACGTAGCGGCGCCAAGACCAAACTGGGTGCCCTCGACGGTCAGATCAGTAATGTTGCCGCCCGTCGGGGCAAACAACGAGACATGCAGACGCTCGTCGTCGCGCGCGGCATCGGGCGCGCTCGCCGCGACGTAGTCGGGCAGCTTGCCTGCCTCCTCCTGCGTCATGATGTTCGTCAGGGTAACGGTGATGCGATACGAGCACGTGCCGTCGCCGTTCTTGACGCCCTGGCCAATCTGCGTATCGGCGTTCAGGTACCAGTCGAGCTTGGAGAAGCTCAGGTTGTTAAAGTAGACACCAGCAACGGGATCTTCACTCGGGTCATCCGGATCGGGCAGCGAGGCGTCGATGTTCATCTCCTTGATAGCGTTCTGCTCGTCATCATTTTTCATCCACGCGATCAGGCGGCCCTCTTCGGCACCGCGCTCAACGGCGCTGACAAGGTTCGCGACATCGACGTCGCCGATACCGCCAAGGATCTTGTCAAAGGCAGCGCTGGCGACGGATGCAAAGATGCCGTCCGACTCCTCGACCGGATAGTTCCAGTACACATCGTGCATGAGGACCTTTGCAGCGTTGGTGCCGTCGACAACCGTTCCGTCGGGCAGCGACACGTTACCGACCAGGCCCAGCAGATACTGCAGGAACACCGGGTCAATACCCACGACACCGTCAACGTCCTGGCCATATTGAGATTTCCACAGGGCTGCGACACGCTGCGAGTTGCGGGGCCAATCAGGCGAATAGGTATTGCCCGAGTTGTACAGGTTGCTGTGGTTGCCGAACAGCGCCTCATCCTCTTCGTCGACGCTCTCGACTGCCTCATCCTCGCTGAGTCCAATGCGGGGAACAAACTCGCCAATCGACATCTGGCCGTTGGTGACCGAAATCAAGCCCTGCGAACCGCCGAAGCCGCCGCAGGCACGAATCTCGACGTTGTTCATGGCGTACACAAGGTAGTTGCGCGTCTGGCCGTTGGCACCGAGCATCTGGGGAAGGACGGGGGCGACCTTCTCCGCCGCGTCAACCGCGCCGTTGAGGGTGGTAAAGCCGTCCTTGGCCTTATCGACCAGCTCGGTCACCTGGGAAATATGAGTATCGCCAATGCTCTGGATCTTCTCGTTGGCGCTCTTGAACACCTTCGAACTATCGGAGAGCGAATCGGCGACCGCCTGCAGCGCAGACACATTGATTGTCCCGTCCTGGAACAGCTTGCCGGGCGTTGCCTGAGCGAGATTATCGGCCATGGGGACCAGCGCGCCGCTCGAAACATCGGACAGAGCATCGACCATGGTGCGGACGGCGTTAATGTCGCTGCCATACACTGGGATGAACGAAGCCATCGTCCACACCGGACTCGCGGTCTCCTTCTTCATGCTGCCGCAGAGCTCATCGATCTTCTTCGCTTCGTCAGGCAGCGTCGAAAAATCGCCCGACGTGACCTTGTCCTTAAGGCCACCGACGATCTCGACAGTTTCCTTTGCCTGGCTCTTCACGGTTTTTGCCGAGTTAAGCAGCATAAAGCCGCTTGCGCCAAGCGCAACGAGAAGCACCGCGACTACAGCGGCAATAATGGCGCCGGTGTGACGCTTTTTGCGCTCGCCCTTGCGATGGCGATGACGGACCAGACCGTCAGAGGTCGAACTCGACGAAGCGTCGCTACCGTAGTTCAAGCCAAAATCGTAATAATCTTCCTTGGAACCCGAGCCCGCAAACTCGGCACCGCTATCATCCAGGCGGGCAAACGTGCCAGTCTCGGAGGCGCCGGTGTAAATCGTGCCAAGGTTACCCGTAAGCCCCGCGCCACCGGCAGAGGGAGTATTGTTGGCGGCCTTGTCGGCATTAACGTTACCGGCGGCATTCGCGGCGTTGGCAGCACCTGCGTTGTTCGCGGGTACCGAAGGAGCCCCGCTCGGCTGCGACGTGGAGGTTGCACCGCCCGCAAAGACATTCCCTCTTGCACGGCCGGTCTTTTTTGCCTTTTGAGACTGCTCGTACAGAGCGGTAAACATCGCCGTCTCGCCCGGGGACACGCGCTTACCGGAACCGCCCTGTCCAGCGCCGCCCGGCGTGCCGGCCTTACCAGCCCCGTTCGGACGCGGCGGAACTGCAGGGCGGCCGCTATCGCTGCCCTTAAAGTGATTACCAGCCATAAAGAAATCCTCGCAATTGAGTCGCAATGAAAAAGTCCATAACGTTGCTAGTTTATGGCATTTTGAGCATCGACAGCTAAACTCCAGACACGGACATCAATTGGCGAAAATGCGGCACAACACCTTTTCTGTCTTGGCGGCGGCGCTAGCTACACCGTAAGGAACATCATCACGATGATCATGGCAAAGCCGATAAGGTCGGTCGGCAAAAACACCGTCCCCAGCATAACGGCGCTGGTGATGGTCGCCGAAACCGGCTCCACAGTTCCGATGAGGCTCGCGCGCACCGAGCCGATGTCCTTAACGCCCTGCATATAAAGCATGTAAGCAAAAAACGAGCCGATAACCACGAACACCGCGAGCGCCTCGATGCCGGCAGCGTCGAGCGCCGGCATATGCGCCCAAGGCCGCACGAAGACGCACGAGACCACGCCCGCTGTGAGCATTGCCGAGCCCGTGACGATGGGGCTGCCGTATTCGGGCAGGATCTTGGCGGGAATCACCGCCATACACGCGGCGCTGACCGCACACATAAGACCTGCTGCCAGGCCAAGCGGCGAAATATTCAGGCTGGTGGGGTCGCCGCCGGTGGCGATTAAAAAGGTTCCACCCAGAGCCAGGCCAATGCCGATGACTTCGCGAGTACGCGGCATGCGGCGATCGGTCACGCAGGTGTAGCCCATGATGATAACGAGCTGCAGGCACTGGAGCACCGTCGCGGTTCCGGCGTTCGTCAGGCGCACGGCCGAAAGATAGCAAAACTGGTTGAACAGCAGGCCAAAGGCGGTAAAGAGCAGCAGCTGCTTGCGATCGGCGGGTGTGGTCCAGAGCTTAACCAGGCGTGCGCGGTCGCGCGTGACAACCACAGCCATAAAGAGCAGACCGGCGAGAATCTGCCGTATGCTCATAAGCCACAGCGTATCGACATGGTAGGTATCGAACAAAAAACTCGCGCTGGTACCCGAGAAGCCCCAAAACGAACCGCCCACCAGCGTAGCCAAGACGCCCGTAATCATCTTGCGCGTCGAAGCGCTGTTCAAGCGGTCGCGCCATGCGTGACGGGTGTCACGGCTGAGCTCGTCGGTGCCCTCGGGCACATCAATGTTCGATATATCGGTCATCGGCACCGAAGCCCCTGCGCCTTCGACCTGCTCGACACACTCTTTGCTCATTCCACTCCCCCGAAACAGCTTGGAAACAATTCGGCTTACCTTACCACGGCGAAGTCACCAGCTGGAGGCTTGTCCGCTTATCGGTAGGACAATTCCGCAGGCGTCTTTCCATAGCTCGATACCGCAATGGCCTTGCATTATGCGACAGCCAAATCGCGGCAGCAGGCTCTTTTGAAATGGATACGACAAAGCCCCCGAATTCCACAATGTAAGCGATTTTTAAAAATGTTCTTGCCACCGAGTTCAGGCTCCGTT
This sequence comes from uncultured Collinsella sp., assembly GCA_902478865.1. Lineage (GTDB taxonomy): Bacteria > Actinomycetota > Coriobacteriia > Coriobacteriales > Coriobacteriaceae > Collinsella. The sequence goes on along the minus strand of CABSNA010000102.1, from coordinate 328 downwards.
ATATTATCCCTTGCGCGCTTGCGCACCCTTGATCGGGCGTTTAGCTCAGGGGGAGAGCGCTTCCCTGACACGGAAGAGGTCAGAAGTTCAAATCTTCTAACGCCCACCAAATATTTGCAGCTCAGATGCTATGTCCTCTGGGCTGTTTTGTTTTATGTCGCCAAATCAGCTGGCAGCTCCAACCGCCCAAACAACCACCCTGCCCATACACAAAACCGCGTCAGCGACCCAGGTGCCTATCCCGACTGACTCCGCAGTCAATCAAAACCGCCCCAATAGCCACCGAGGCCGAGACCAACGCGTCTCGAACCCATCCGAGCCGCAACTT
>CABSNA010000101.1 GCA_902478865.1 uncultured Collinsella sp. | reverse complement strand
AGATTCATGAGCGTCTCGTGGGCTCGGAGATGTGTATAAGAGACAGGCTAAAAAGCCCCGTATCAAATGAGCTACTAGAGGAGATTGAGGGGGAGCTGGGGGGCGTCACCCCAGAGCTTTTCTAGGCGGTAGAAGTCGCGGGCTTCGGGAGTGAAGACGTGAACGACGACCGAGCCGTAGTCCATGAGCATCCAGGTCTTCTGCTCGCGGCCCTCGATGGAGAACGGATGCTCGCCGCAAGCCGCGGCGACCTTCTCCTCGATCTCGTCGACGATAGAATCGACCTGGCGGTTGTTGGTACCGGTGGCAAGCACAAAGTAGTCGCACACGTCGGAAAGCTCGGTCAGGTCGAGCACCTGCACGTCCTCGCCCTTCTTGTCGTAGGCGGCCTGCGCGGCGGCGCGGGCGACATCCTCGGCGGCGACACCGCTCGCGGACAGCGAGGCGGCGGTGCGGTCGGACGTGGCAGCGAAACTCTTGTGCTCCACACCTTCAAGAATCTGCTCGTCAGTCATGGTCTCGTCGGCCATGGAATACCTCTTTCTAGACACACCCGAGCTAGCGCAGCTGGGCGTAATGGTTGTAAATCGTAATAGCCGTGGGATAAAGATAGCGCCCGGACTGGATCACAAAGACCAGACCCTGCGCAAAACAGGAGAAGAACAACTCATCGAGCGAGGACTTCCCCACCATCTTGCGCAGCGCATGGGCATAGTCGCCGTGACGGTTGGGCTCGATGGCATCTGCCACAAAGACCACCATATCGAGCGGCGTCATGTCGCAGGCACCCACGGTGTGACGGTCGACAGCCTGGAAAACGGCCGGTGACAGCTCGGGAAAAAGCTGCGGAAGCTCATAGGCGGCAACAGGGCCATGCAAAAGCGGCGTCGCGGCGGAAGGAGAGCCGGCAACCTTGATGCCATAGTGAAGCGCGCGGGCCACGAGCTCGTCATCGGAAAGAACCTTGTCCCAGTCGTGAATTAAGCCGGCGGCAGCCGCATCAAAGCGGTCAACGCCGTAGACCTCGGCCAGATGAAGTGCGGTCTCGGCAACACCCAGCGAATGCACATAGCGCTTGCGCTTATCCTTCATGCGAACATCGAGCAGCTCTTGAATGCGCTTGAGCAGCGCGCGCTCATCGCCCTCAAACTGATCCTCTACCGACAACGTAGACCCCCATCACTCAAAATCTTCTTGGCCCAAATCGGCATATAGCCTGCGTTTGCGAATGTAGCCGAGCACGGACTCGCTCGTAAGATAGCGCACGCTCATACCGCGGGCAACTCGCTTGCGAATGTTCGTCGAGCTGATCGCCAGCGCTGGAATCTGAATATAGCGCACGTCGAACGGCAGCCCCGACTCTTTGATTCGGGCACGCGCCGTATCGATATCAAAGCCCGGTCGCGTCGCCGCAATAAAGGTAGCAAGCTCAGCGATTCGTTCGGCATCATGCCAGGTCACAATATCGATAATCGCGTCGGCGCCCGTAATAAAGTAGAGCTTTACCTGCGGCGGGTAAAAGTCGCGAAGGGCATGAAGCGTATCGGCCGTATAGGTTACGCCCGGGCGGTCGATCTCGAACCGGCTCGCCAAAAAGGCCGGGTTCGCGGCGGTGGCGAGGACCGTCATGGCATAACGGTCCTCGGCAGGCGTAACCGGCTTGTCAAGCTTAAAGGCAGGAGAACCCGCCGGCATAAAGAGCACGGCATCCAAGTCGAGGGACTCACGCGCCTGCTCGGCGGTCACCAGGTGCCCGTAATGGATGGGATCAAAGGTGCCACCCATAATGCCGAGCCTAAACTCCTGCCCGTCCTCTAGAGGAAGCTCGGGCAGACCGATTCCACCGCGCAGCGACATGGCCTACTCGCCCTCCGAGGTCTCGGCATCGCCCGCGGCATCCGCCGCATCGACAACCTCGACGCCCTCATCCGCAGCATCGGCCACGTCAATGGCTTCAACGGCAACGTCCTCACCAGCATCCTCGAGCTCCTCGTACTCCGAGAAGTCCTCAGCGCCCTCAAAGTCAAAGGCGCGCTGGCAAATGCGGACCTCGTCGCCCGCACGGCAACCAGCCTTCTCGAGCGCGTCGTCAACACCCATACGCGCAAACTTATGCTGCAGGTAAATGACGGCTTCCTCGTTTTCCCAGTCGGTCTGAATGACCATGCGCTCGATGGCACGACCGACCACGCGGAAGGCACCGGGCTCTTCCTGGACAATGCGGAAACGCTTCTCACGCTGCAAGCGACGGCGCTCCCACTCCTCGTCGCGCAGAACGACCGGCTCATCGGAGACAGCCAACTCGGCGCGAAGCTTAGCCACCTGCTCGCCCACGGCAAGCATCAGCGTGTTGAGGCCGGCACCCGTCACAGCAGACACGGCAAAGAACATATGTCCATCGTCGAGCGCTGCGCGCTTGAGGTCGGCAATCTTGTCGGCCGTGCCCGGCGCATCGCACTTGTTGGCAACGACGATCTGCGGACGCTCCGAAAGCTCGGCGCCATACTGCTCGAGCTCGCGGTTGATGATGCGATAATCCTCGACCGGATCGCGATCCTCAAAACCACCCGTCATGTCGACGACGTGCATGATGAGTGCCGTGCGCTCAATGTGGCGCAAGAACTGGTGACCCAGGCCCTTACCCTCGCTCGCGCCTTCGATAAGACCGGGGACGTCGGCAACGACGTAAGAATATTCGCCGGCACGCACCATGCCGAGGTTCGGCACGAGCGTGGTAAACGGGTAGTCGGCAATCTTGGGGCGGGCGGCACTCATGCGCGCAATGAGCGATGACTTACCCACCGAGGGAAAGCCCACAAGCGCGGCATCGGCCATAAGCTTCATCTCGAGCTCAATCCAGTGCTCCTCGGCCGGTTCGCCCAGCTGAGCGAACGCGGGCGCGCGGCGCACCGACGTCACAAAGTGCGTGTTGCCCAGGCCGCCGGCACCGCCGGGCGCCACGACGACGCGCTCGCCATCGTGCACCAGGTCGGCAATCTCGAACATCGGGGTCTGCGTCTCGGGGTCGAGCTCGCGCACCACGGTACCCATAGGGACCTTGAGAATCAGGTCCTCGCCGCTCTTACCGTTACGACGGGCACCCTGTCCGTGCGTGCCGCGCTCGGCGCGGAAGTGATGCTTAAAGCGGTAATCGATCAGCGAAGACAGCTGAGCATCGGCCTGGATGACGACATTGCCACCACGACCGCCGTCGCCGCCATCGGGGCCGCCCTTGGGGACAAATGCCTCGCGCCTAAACGACATGCATCCGGCTCCGCCGTCGCCGCCGCACACGTTAATTCGGCTGATATCGGTGAACTGTGACAACAGAATCGCCTCCTACAAAAAGAGGGAGACCCTTGAATCCTAAAACTCAAGTGCCTCCCACATATGTGCTCTATGAAGGGTGAATTACGCGTTCGCGAGCGGGCGTACGCTGACCCTGTGCTTGATACCCTTGTGGAACTCAACGGTACCGTCGACCAGCGCGAACAGCGTGTCGTCCTTACCACGGCCAACGTTCTCACCCGGGTGGATGTGCGTGCCGTGCTGACGGACGAGAATCGTGCCCGTGGTTACCGTCTGGCCGGCATAGCGCTTCGTGCCAAGGCGCTGACCGCGGGAGTCACGGCCATTACGGGAGGAACCGAGTCCTTTTTTGTGTGCCATTGTGTATACCTACTCTTTCGTTACGAGTGTAATCTACTCGGCGACGGGAGCCTCGGCAACAGCCTCAGCCTCTGCCTTGACAGCCTTCTTGGCGCGGGAGGTAGCCTGAACCTTCACGATCTTCAGCTTGGTGAGCTGCTGACGGTGACCCTTCAGACGACGATAGCGCTTGCGCTTGTGGAACTTGAAGACCAGCTGCTTCTCGCCCTTGAACTGCTCAACGATCTGAGCGGTAACCTTGGCCTTGGCCAGCTTGTCGGGATCGGTGACGATCTTCTTACCATCGTTGAGGAAGATAACCGGCAGGGTGACCTTGTCGCCCTCATTGCCCTCGATCTTCTCGACGGTGATGACATCGTCGGTGGCGACCTTGTACTGCTTGCCGCCCGTGTTAACGATTGCGTACATGTTTACTTGCCCTTCATGCATCAGTTAGTGCAACAGCCGAATATAGTAGCAGGCGAAAATACCCCCGTCAACGAGTATGTGGAGCAAATCCACAAGTTCGCACAGGTATGGGGCTGACGAGCCGGCCCTCGTCGTCCTCGCATGCTTGATTCTGACGCTCGACATCGTAGGAGCAGATGGTCACGAGGTCTTGCATACCGGTGGAAACAATAGGTGCATCCACGCCCGGGGTCAAGCCCTGCAACAAAACATCAGCAGCAGAAAGCAAAATTTCCGGACGCATGGAGCCCTCGTTGTCGGCATGGGTGTCGAGCATGAGCACCAAATGGTCCGGGCGCTCCCCCGCCGTGAGCTCATAGCCCACGAGCGTGTGATCCAAATCCAAGCGCTTGCTCTTTTTGCCGCGCGCGTAGTCGATGCCGTGGCCCGCGCGCAGTGTGTCGATCGCACGACGCACCTCGTCGGCGCTTACGGGCGCCTCGGGATCCAAGTGCAGGTCGATGCGATACGACAGGCGCGTGAGCTGCGCCGTCAACGCCGGCGTGCGCACGTCGATGTACGCCGCCTCGATGGGCGCCAGATCGGCCGGAGACGCCGCAGCCAGGCGCCCAAACGCCTCGTCGAGCGCCACGAACTCGGTCATAAACAGGTCATACCACTCGCAGGTCGACGACGTACCCACCGGCAGCGCCGTAGAGAAGCCCACGCGCATGTGCGGAGAGAAGCCCTGCGTGACGGCATAGGGAAGTCCCGCACGGCGCACGATGCGCTCAATGGTATGGATTACTTCGAGATGGCCCAGGTACTTAAGGCGATCGCGCTTGCCATAGCGAACACGAAGCCTAAAGAGCGAGGGGTTGTCGGTCAGGCGCTCACTCATGCGCGATCACCCATCAATACATTCTTGGCGTGGAGCGTGGGGCAGATCCCGCAGCCGGTGCACGACGTGCGGGTACAGTCGGGAGTCGTGACGCCCTCGAGCGAGCGACGGTACTCGCGCTCGAGGAAGCCGCGCGTGCAGCCGGGGCTCACGTGCTCCCACGGCAGGCGCCAGTCCAACTCGTAGGGCAGG
>CABSNA010000100.1 GCA_902478865.1 uncultured Collinsella sp. | reverse complement strand
CGCAGGGCCTCGACGTGGCTTTCGCAACGACGAGCGTAGTCCTTCTTTTCAGGTTCTGCCATGGTGCTAATTCACCTCGCTTGTCTTGGTCTGGGAACTGAACACCATGCGGTAGAGAGGAGCCTCGTGGAGCTCTTCGACGCTCTGGTTCAAAACGACGGACGTTGCATCCTCGACGCCGCTCGTGATGGCGACCGGGGTGGCGATACCGAACCACATGACCACGATCGCGAGGGCGATCTCGGGGATGATCATGAGGGCGGGCACCTCGTGGCGCTTCATGCCCTCGGGCGCCTTGCCGAAGATGGACTTGAGCGCGATGCCGGTAAGGGCAAAGTACACGCCGGTGAGGCCAATGGCCACGAGCACGACCACCCAGATGGGACCGGACTGGACGCCGGCCACGAAGGTGAGGAACTCGGAGATGAACAGGGCGAACGGCGGGAAGGCGGCGAGCGCGAGCAGGGCGATGATGGTGAGCGCTGCCGTGACGGGAGCGATCTCGACGACGCCCTTGATCTTGTTCAGGTCGCGGGTGTGGTAGATGTGCTGGATGTTACCGGCCATGCAGAAGGCGAGCGCCTTCGTGAAACCGTGGAAGATGCAGTGCAGCAGGCAGGCGGCGATACCGAGCGGACCACCGATACCCAGGCACAGCGCGACCACGCCGACGTTGTCGACGGAGGAGTACGCGAAGCGGCGCTTGATATCGTCCTGCTTAAAGATGCACAGGGCGGCCACCAGGATGGACAGCGTGCCCAGGATGAGCAGGAGCGTACGCGGATAGGTGTCGCCCACCGTGATGATGGACAGGGAGTAGAAGCGGATGATCACCAGCATGGCGCACTTGAGCAGCACGCCCGAGAGCAGCGCGGAGACCGGGCTCGGAGCCTGGGAGTGCGCGTCGGGCAGCCAAGTGTGCATGGGGAACAGGCCCGCCTTGGTGCCGAAGCCGATGACGATGAACGCGAACGCGAGGCGCACGAGCATCGGGTCGAACTGGTCGGCGTAGGGCATGATGGAGGTGAGGAAGGCTGCCTCATGCGCGTTGGGCATGATATCGGCGGCGTTCGCGTAGATGAGCAGCGTGCCAAACAGGCCGAAGGCCACGCCGGCGGTGCAGACCATCGCGTACTTCCAAGACGCCTCGAGCGCCTGCTTGTTCTTGTAGATGCCCACGAGGAACACGGTCGACAACGTGGTGGCCTCGACCGCCGCCCAGGTGAGGATGATGTTGTTGGACAGGCAGGCGAGCAGCATCGTGAAAACGAACAGGCTAAACAGCGCGTAGTACTGCTTGGTGCGCTCGGCCGGCATGGTCTTCTCCTCGATATCGATCTTGATATAGGAGATGGAGTACACGCCGGTGATGAACCCGATGATGCCTACCAGAAGGACGAAGATCGACGAGAGCGAATCGAGATGGAGCCACAGGCCCAAAGCGTCGATATTCTGCCCGCTCGAGAGCATGGTTCCCGCGGTGACGACCGAAAGGACGAGGGTCGCCGCGACGGAGATGGTGTTGAGCCCCGCAAAGACGCTGTAGGACGTCGTCTTGGGGAGCGCAGCCATAATCAGGGAGAACACGAGGGGACAAGCGAGCAGGGCGACCGTCAGCATTGAAACATCCATGGCCTACCCCTTCAATTCGGTCAGGTCGTGGGAGTCGAGCGACTTGGTGTCGTTCCAGATCCTCACGACGACGGCGGACATGATGATGACGGCGAAAATGGCGTCGGTGGCGATGCCGATCTCGATGATCTCGGGGGCCGTGGGCGCGAGCAGGGCGAGCGTCACGTGGCTACCGTTCTCCATAAGGCAGTACCCGAAGATTTGCTTGAGGATGTTGCGCTGGGAGATGATGCACGTGAGGCCGACGAAGAAGTGCGCGAAGCTGATGGCGAGGGCCGGAGTAGCCACCTCAGCGGTGGGCAGGCTCAGGCGCGTGACCACCGCGAAGCAGATGGCCACCTCCAGACCGGTGAGGATGATGGTCCAGGCCGGCTTGATGGAGGAGGTCAGCGTGCTATCGGCAGGCGAACCCATCTTTTTGTAGGCACGGTTGAGAATGAACGGAACGAGGATCACCTTGGTGACGAAGGCCGACGCGGCCCACATGAGAAGCTCGGTGGCACCGGTGGTGAGGCCCAGGGTGAGCAGCACGCCCACCAGGACAACCGACTGGATCGCGTACCACTTAATGGCGGACGGGATGGTCTTCGAGACGACCACCATGGTGGAGGTCACGATCAGAAGACCGCCCAGGATATTGACTAACGAATAACCCATGTCCTACCTCCTAACCCATCCAACTAGAGGACAGAGGACCGGCGACGACGACCATGATCATGAGGACGACGAACACGAACGCCATGGCGCGCGGAAGGGGCTGGCCGGCGGCCACGGTCTCGCTCGGCTCACCGGGCAGGACCTTACCCATCCAACGCAGGAACCATGCGAAGGTGGCGACGGTCTCGACGACCATGACGCACACGAGGACGAAGATGACCGTGTTGGAAGCACCAACCGCGAAGCCACCGGAAATAATCTGGAACTTGGAGAAGAACGTGCTCATGGGGGGCACGCCGGCGATAGCGGTCGCGGCGACCGCGAAGCCCACGCCCGTGACCGGGTACTTCTTCATGAGGCCCTGGATCTTGGGCAACATACGGGTTCCCAGCGTGAAGCTGAGGGAGCCGGCGATGAGGAAGAACAGGGTCTTGGTGAACGCGTGGTTGAAGATGTGCTCGACGGCGCCGTTGAACGCCATCTGGCTTCCGAACACGGAGAGGCCCAGGCCGAAGAACACGTAGGCGAGCTGCGCGATCGTCGAGAAGGCGAGCAGGCGCTTCATATCCTTCTGGGGCAGGTACATGAGGAAGCCGAAGAGCATGGTCACGACGGCGTCGATGATGGCGACCCAACCGACGATCTCGGGGATATCGCCGGCACTCGCAAGAGCGCGGGCGAACACGCACACGCCGACCTTCACCATGGACGCGCCATGGAGGTAGGCGGAAACGGGCGTGGGGGCCTCCATTGCGGAGGGCAGCCACATGTAGAGCGGGAACTGGGCGGACTTGGCCCAAGCGGCGAACAGGATGAGCAGCAGCACGACGGTCTTCATACCGGAATCGAGCTGGGAGATCGCGCTCAGCGCGAACGTGCCGGTTCCGGCGAACAGGAAGGCCGCGCCGATGTAGAGTCCCAGAGCGCCGATATGGGTGATGATGAGCGCCTTCATACCGGCCTTCTTGGCCGTGGGCGTCATGTAGTAGCTGATGAGGCCCCAGGAGCACACGCCGGTGATCTCGAAGAAAACGAGCTGGCCGACGATGGTGGAGCTGTAGGCGAGACCGGCCATGGCGCCGATGAACGTGGAGAAGTACACGTAGAAGCGGCGACGGGGCGCGTCGGGATGCTCCTTGTTCTTATCGCTCATGTACGGGAACGAATAGATGACGACGAGTAGGCCGATAGCGACGAACGCGGGTGCGAGCAGCGTGCTCATCCGGTCGAATATGAAGCCCATGACCAAGGTCTGGCCCATACTCGCCCAGGTTACATCGACCGCGTTCATGCCGTTTCCGGCAAACGTCGCGGCCAAGCCAACGGAAGCGACCGTGGCGATGCCGCCGGCAAAGGCGCAGATCCATTTAGCGTAGGGACGCGGCAGCATGACGATGAGCAGGGAGCCCAGCATGGGGACGGCGATCGCCACCATGGCAAAGAGGGACAAGCTCGATTCGATTGACATAGTTTCTCCCTTCTCCCTACACGCCTACGACGACGAAGACGAACGCGAGGACCGCGATGCCGACGACGGCCCAGGTCTGGTTACCGAGCACCTTGAAGCGCGAACGGGAAACGGAGTTCTCGAGCACGCCGCAGACAACGAAATCGACCAGGCACTTGACAAGGAAGACGACGGCGCCCACGAGAGCGGTGACGCCGATGGTCGCGGGCTCTCCCCAGGGGATGAAGATGGAGGTGAACCAAGCGACGACCACGACCTGCTTCATGCCCATGGCGAGCTTCATCATGGCCAGGGACGGGCCGGAGAGCTCGGCGAGCGGGCCCTCCTGGAGCTCCTGCTCGGCTTCGGCCTGATCGAACGGAAGCTTGCCGAGCTCCATATAGCAGGCGGCCGCGAAGGCGACGCCGGCGAGGATGACGGCGACGACGCTCGAGACGTTGCCCGTAACGATGTGCTGACCCATGGTCGCAATGTCCGTGGAGCCGCACACGATGGCGACGGTAAACAGCGCGATGAGCATGGACGGCTCGATGAGCACGCTCATGAGGAGCTCGCGGATACCGCCGAAGCCCGCGTAGGCGTTGGAGGAATCCACGCCGGACAGCGCGAAGAAGAAGCGGGACAGCGCGAGCGCGTACATGATGGTGATGGCGTCACCAAAGACGGGCATGGGGCTCTCGAGCGTGAACATGGGCAGGCCCATGGCGAGCATGAACGACACCGCGAGGAACAGCGGCGGCATGATGCGCAGCACGAAGCTCGAGTCGGAACTCACGGACTCGGGACGCGCCATGAGCTTCGCGAGGTCCCGGTAATCCTGAAGGATGGACGGACCGCGGCGATTGTGCATCTTCGCGCGAATCACACGGGCGAGGCCGGAGAAGAAGGGCGCGACCAGCATGACCACGAGGCCCTGCGCTATCGCAAGAACGATGTTCATAATATCCTCTCCCCTCTCTAGACCATGACCACGGCGAGCACGAGGAAGACCACGAGCGCCGCGACGATGTAGCAGATGTATACGGAGTAGTTGCCGCCCTCGATCTTGGAGGCGAGGCCGGCCAGCTTATCGGCACCCTCGCTCGGTGCATCGACCAGGAAGCGGTCGGGCAGGGGCTCAACGCCCTGGGCGACACCGGTGAGCTTCTGGAACACGTGCGCGATGGACCAGCAGATCTTGGTGCATACCTCGCGCAGGGTGTAGAGCGGGCCCATGAAGAGTTCGACGTCGGACGCGAAGCTCGTGGCGACGACGGGCATGTGCTCGTTGGGCTCGTAGCCGCACGCCCAAGGGTCGGTCTTCTTAGCGGGGGCCTTGGTGCCGAGGCAGGACCTCAACACGAACGCGAGGCCGGTGAGGACCACGAGCGCGATGGCGATCGCGGGGGTGGAGGTGGCGGCACCGGAAATCTCGTTCACCAGAGACACGCCCGAGGTGGCTGTGATGGCAGAGCCGGCTAGCACGCTCTGGGCGACGTCGCCCAGAACCGGGGCGATGACGGGAGAGCCGATTCCCAGCACCACGCAGATGGCCGCGAGGAGCATCTGCGAGAACAACATCGGAGCC
>CABSNA010000099.1 GCA_902478865.1 uncultured Collinsella sp. | reverse complement strand
CGGTCTTTCATGCAGCAGGGGCTCTCAATGTTTTTATGTCCTGCTCATATCGTCTCTGCCGGCACCCAGGGGCGCTCCTCACTCTGGTGCATTGGGGACAGGTTTGTTTGCACCAGGTTGGTTCAGATTAACCTGGCCCCATTGCACCAATTTCGTATGCGCTAGACAAAGAGCTCGCATTCCTTCCGCACGACGCAAACCTTGCTCAGCATCTGGGAAACAGCGGATAGCTTGTTGGGATCAAGCTTACGAGCGCCTCGCGGGCATACGGCAATGCAGCGCATGCAGGAGATGCACGCCTCGCCAGCTGCTCGTTTGGGGTCACCCTTGTCGATAGCACAAACGGGGCACGCCGCGGCGCATGCACCGCAGGAGACGCAATCCTCTGTTGCCTCAGGTGCCATGCGGTGACCTCTGGCTTGTTTATAAGGACGATTGCCGGGAATAGAAGGCTCGGATGTATCCTCAGCCAACAGCTTTTGCTGAATTTGCTGCGCAAACTCTGCGAGCTGCGCCGCATCCTGCGCATCCGGACGACCGGCAGCAAACTGTCGCGCAACGGAATGCTCGGCAATAGCAGAAACCGCTGCAACCACCCTAAATCCGGCGCGCTTCGCAACGTCCTCCAGCTCTACGAGCGTGTCCTCAAACGCGCGGTTTCCGTAGACGCACACCAGAACGGCCCGCGCTCCGTTGCCGTGAACCATGTTCAGTCGGTCGACCGCCACGGCAGGGACTCTGCCGGCATACGCTGGCACGGAGATAACAGCCACGTCGTCCTTCGTCATCGAGACCTCGTGGAAATCCAACCCGCTATCGGTCAGATCGACAGTAACGGTATTCTTGTCCAGTGCCCCGGCCACAAGGCCAGACACCTTCCGCGTTCCACCCGTCGGACTAAACACAATTTCGAATACGCTCATCGAGGCACCCTCCCCCTACGCCTGGCAACGCGTCAAGCCGTTTTCACATTCAGACAGAGTATACGGCGCATTGGGGAGCTCCCCGTTTTGGTGCGCCAGGCGGCCCGATACACCAACCCATACTGCCCGCCTTTTCGGTTTGCATAATTCCCGGTACAGATTGCATATATTTACTGGATGCCGCCGAGTTCTCCTGAGGTACCCCATCCTGGCCCGTGCAAAAAACGGAGTATTCTGCAACGTGACCGCGCCAGCACCGCCGCGGGCGGGCAAAACTGTAGGGCGCTGCGTCATTTAGGGTTCCGACATAGCGAGAATGACGTACCTTTGCTTCGAAAAACGGCGAAATCTAACTCAAAACGCTCATAGGGGGTATCTGAAGGCCACCGTTGGCGACATCGAATCATATGCAGACAACTCGAACTGCAGAATACTCCAAAAAATGCACGGCGCACCCCATAGGACCCATTGCTGCATGGCGGAAAATAGGTCCTCGGCATCCCCCAGATGCATTCCCGAGAAAATCACGTTTGAATTAGCGATGGACACGGCAAACAAAAGAGCCCGAGCGTTGTTTGCTCGGGCCCTTAGCTTGTCTCACGCTAGCGCGCGATGCGTATGTTACTTGCGCTTGCCGCCGCCGTCACCGGGGCGGCGGGAGCTGCTACCGCGCTTGCCACCACGACTATTGCCATAGCTGCCACGGTTATCGCGACCGCCGGCGCGGCCGCCACGGGAACCGGCTTGGTTGCCGCCACGCCCGCCGCGATAGCCGCCACGGCGCTCCTCGCGGGTGTCGTCGTAGTTGCGCCAGTCATCGCGACGATCGCGGCTGGCACGCGGGTCGCGACGATCGCGCGACTCATTCGAACGACCAGCGCCGCCGCGGCCGCCATTGCCGCGAGCACCCTCGCGACGCGCGCCGCCGCGGCTACCGCGCTCTTCAAAGCGCTTGCCGCCACGGGACTCACCGCCACGGGAACCTCGCTCACCGCGACCCTCGCCGCCGCGACGCTCATCACGGCCACCGCGCTCGTCATCACGACCGGAACGACGGCGGTCGCCCGCACCGCGCTTGCCACCGCGCGAACCGCGGCCCTCGTCCTCGCGCTCGACACGACGACGGCCACCGCGATCCTCATCCTCGCGACGGCGGCGATGTGCCTCGCCCTGGAACTGCTTGGCACGACGCTCGGCACGGTTACCGCGCGCAGGCTGCTCAGCGGCACCAGCACCGCCGCGCTCCTCGGCAGCTACCTCGCGGGCCACGCTCTCAACAGCCTCGTCTACGCGAGCCTGAACGCCCTCGCGCACGCGGGTCTTGCCGCCGCGCTTGGGACGGCTCGGACGCTCGCCGTCGCCGCGACGCTCATCGCGACCGCGGTTGGAACGACCGGCCACATCACCGTAATCGTCGCCGTTGCGCTTGCCGTCGCGACGTGCCTGCTCAAGCTTCTTCTTGCTCTTGGACTTGCCGCGCTTGGTCTTCTTCTTCACCTTAAAGGCCGCAGGGTCGCGCTCGGGATCAACCGCAGGCGGATTGGGACCCACGTGCAGGTCGCCGGCCTCGTAGATGTCGGCGGTCTTGTCCATGAGCTTCTCAATCTCGTAGAACTCATCGACGTCCTGCTCGGTCACAAACGTGATGGCCCAGCCCAGCTCGCCGGCGCGGCCCGTGCGGCCAATGCGGTGGATGTAGTCGGTCGGCTCGGCCGGCACGTCAAAGTTCACGACGTAGCGCACATCGCTAATGTCGATGCCGCGGGCGAGCACGTCGGTTGCCACCAACACGTCGACGGTACCGTCGCGGAAGGCCGAAAGGGCACGCTCGCGCTGGGCCTGGCTGCGGTTACCGTGAATCGCAGCGGCCTTGATGCCTTTGCGCTCCAGACGACGGCAGCAGCTGTCGGCGCGGTGCTTGGTGCGCATAAAGACGATAGTGCGCTCCGGGCCCTCCTTTTTGAGGAACTCGGGCAGCAGGTTGTTCTTGGCCTCGATGGACACCGGGAACACAAACTGGTCGACGGTGTCGGCGGTCGACGTGGCCGGTGCGATCTCCACGCGAGCCGGGTCGCTCACCAGGTCGGTGATCTCGCCCACAGCCTCCTCGTCAAGTGTGGCCGAGAACAGCAGCGTCTGGCGCTCGGCCGGCGTCTCGCGCACAATGCGGCGGACGGCGGGCAAAAAGCCCATGTCGAGCATGCGATCGGCCTCGTCGAGCACCAGCACCTTGACCTCGTCCAGGTGGCAGGCGCCCTGCTCGATCAGATCGACCAGACGGCCCGGCGTGGCGACCAGGATGTCGCAGCCGTACTTGAGCGCCGCGGTCTGGGGCTTGTAGCTCACGCCGCCCACGACGGTCACGGCAACATGGCCGGTGACGTCGGCGATTTTGCTCGCGACCTCGTCGATCTGCTGGGCAAGCTCGCGCGTAGGGGTGATGACGAGCATCACGGGGCCGCGGCCGTTGCCCTCGGGCTTTTTAGCACCGCGACGACGGTTGCGGCCGCTGCGCTCGCGCACGGGTTTGGGAGGAGCGATGTGCTCCAGATTGTTCATGGTCGGCAGCAAAAAGGCGGCCGTCTTGCCGGTGCCGGTCTGAGCGGCGGCAAGCAGGTCGCGGCCTTCGAGCACCACGGGGATCGAGCCGGCCTGCACGGGCGTCGGCGCCGTGTAGCCCAGGTTCTCGATAGCACGAAGTATCTCGTCCGAAAGTCCCAGCTCGTCAAAGGCGGGCAGGTTCTCGGTAGCGGACTCGACGGCCTGGGCAGCATTGGCCTCATCGGCGGCATCGAAGGCAGCCTGGGTCATGGCCTCGCGGGTCTCGTCCAGGATCTCGGCGTCGGTGACGTCGGATACAGAATTACGCATATGTTGTTGTTCCTTATCTGCACGCGCAATGGGCACGGCATGCGGCCGCGCGGGCGTGCTTGGTAGTGCGCTAATACATACAAAAACGGGTGCGCACAGAGAGGACGTTGCTCAGCACGCTGGCGATCGCTTTGGCAGCCCTATCACGCGCCGTCCAGACGCAGCAGCTCTAAGCGATGGAGCAGATTCGCCGCTGGTTAGTATACCCGTGCATCGCATGCCCCCACGTAAACCACAGATGACGAAGCGAACGGGGCGGGCTCGAGGTGGGCCCGGCCGATTGTCTCAATCTGTAACATCTACAGGGCAAATCTTCCTCTACGTGTTACAGATCGAGACAAACGGTCGACACGGTTCACAAACGTCTCAATCTGTAACAGTTACCGAGTAAAATCGCTCCTTATTGTTATAGATCAAGACAGAGGGGGATTTCCGTCCAGTCCAAACCAAATCTCTCGGTCTTCCTGCAATTTCGAACATGTGGCCTATAATGTTGCTTTGGTTACGCTACATATTGCGCAGCCATTTCATTTAATACGTCGCCCACCGGGGGCCATTAATTCCTATCGCCTTATTGGCTAGGAAGCAATCAAAGGAGGTATCCGTGGCAGCAGAGACACCTTGCTCGGTCCTCTATAACGATATTCGCTCGTTCGGCGGTCTTAGACATCTCGAGATCGCCCGAATGCTCATCAATGGAAACTCTTATCTCGGCAGTACCCTGCTCGAGAAATGCTCTTCCAACCGCTCGTATCTCACCCGTTACATCGTCCATCGCGAGCCTGACCAGTGCGCGCCCGCCATCTACAGCGACTTTGCCGTCACCACGCTCAATCTTTCCGCGGCAATCTGCAGCAAGCTCGGCGGCGGCGAGTCCGCCTATCAGGCAATCGCCGAGCACTATCGCGGCCCGGCCGCCAACGAAATGATGTCGGCTCTCGCCAGCTACAAGTTGGACAGCCGCCTATATGCAAATGCCCTCAATCGCATCGACAACTTTGACGGCAATGCCGTGCGCGAGAAGAGTACGCTTTACCTTATGCTCTTTGTGGCAACGGGGGCGCTCGCTGACCCCATCCAAGGCGTGGCCACCGTCGAGCGCTTTTGCGACAGCAAGACAGGCGGGCACTTTGGCACCACCGAAACTACCGTCGGACGTGGCTTTATGAGCAGCCTGGAGCAGCCGCGCACTGTCGCCCCCAACCTCGGTCTGCTCAGAACCCATGCCGACAACTGCGCCGACATGCAAATCCATCCCCTCACACGCGATCCGCGCGGCACGGTAATTGGGTCCTTGCCCAAAACCTCGCCCAGCATCACCGATGTGGGCGCCGACGCATCGCGCGAGCATCTCCGCATTTGGCTCGAAGGCGGACACTGGTACGCCCAGGGCCTTGGGTCGACCAACGGCACAGTGCTCGAATCGGGCGCGGGCGACGGCGATATCGTAATCGAGCCGCCGCGCGACCAACGCGAGCCCGGCAAAGTCTATCCCCCGGTGGAAATCGAAAACAGCGACAGGCTCCATCTGGGTCTCTACACGACATTCCTTG
>CABSNA010000098.1 GCA_902478865.1 uncultured Collinsella sp. | reverse complement strand
GGTTATCACCCGCAGGCGATCGCCCGCCGCGCGCTCCAGCTCGTCTAGGTAGAACCAGCGGCGCGCCAGGCGCGTAATCTCTCCGTCATACTCGATGACGTCCATGCGCAAGCCCTCGTGCGACATCAGCGCGAACTTGGGATAGGCAAACCCACCGCCGCCCAGCACAAGCATGCGGTTGATGCCGTGACCATAAGCATCGTGCATCGCATCCTCGGACTCAAACACGTCGTCAAACGCACGATAGTACGCAAAGACGGGCTCCGCCCAACGCTCACCAACGTAACTTGCGCTTTGGTAGACGCCGCCTTGCACCAACACGCGAATCTCATCGCCGCTCTCATCGTGCACGCGCTTCACACGCGCCAACCCATTGCGGGTCCTCGCAACCTGCAGACAGGCAGCGCGAACAGCGACGGCAGCCGCACCAAGCGCCGCAGCTCCCAGGGCAACGCCGGCAACGACGCCAGCAGAAACACTTGGCTTGTTCATCTAGAGCTCCTTTTGCAGATAAAGTCCGTGGTCATAAAAACCCAAATGGCGATAGTACTCGCGCGTACCGATCGCGCTAATCACGTTGATACGCGCATAACCCGCATCCCGGGCAATCTCGCATGCGCGCTCCACCAGCGACCGCCCCAGCCCATGATGCTGAGCCGCCTGGCCCTGATCGCCCACACGTGCCGCCATGCCATACACGTGCACCTCGCGAATCATTGCCTCGTCCGGCGTCGTCGGCAACTCGTCTGCGTGCGCGGTAACAAACGCACGATCGGGCAACGACAGGCGCAAAAAGCCGGCGATCTTGCCTTCGAGCGTCACCCACTGCAAAAAGCGCTCGCGCGTCACCGGCGTCTCGTACGCCACTTCCTCGTCAAGGGTCAACTCGTCCAGGTCGGCACCCGCTGTGCTGATCTCGCGAAAGCGAATCTCGCGCACCACCGCGCCTTCTCCACGAGCCGCCAAGCGGTTCTCGACGAGCTGACGCAGGTTGGGCTTCTTGTTGCCCACCATGATGTCGTCGGAGCTAAAATCGCGGATCATGCGACTGATACGGCAGAACGCCGGCGTCACCACGATGTCGTCGGCCAACACATCGAGCAGTTCTTCCTCGGTATAGGGGCGCCACTCGCCACGCTCGTAACAGTCCACCAGACGCGAGCCCTCGATGAGCGCGCACGGGTAGACCTTGACCTCGTCGGGCATGAAGGCCCCTTCGGTCATAAAGCGCTCGTAGTCACGCTTGTCCCCCTCGGGCGTGGCGCCCAACAAGTTGAGCATAAAGTGCGCGTGGATCTTAAAGCCAAACAGGCGTGCAAGCGAAAACGCCCGCTCGATCTGCGCCACCGGAATGCGACGCTCGTTGATATCGAGCAAGTGCTGGTCGAGACTCTGGATACCCATCTGAATCTTGGTGCAACCCAGGCGGCGGATGAGCGTGAGAGCCTGCGGCGTTACGGCATCGGGGCGCGTCTCGATAACGAGCCCCACCACGCGATGCTTCGCCGTCTCGTTGATGCGCTGCTGACGCTCGAGCTCCTCCATCGTTGCCGTCTGCCACTCGGCGACCTCGCCCCACGGCGTACCGGGGCCGTACAGACGACGCACTGCACGGTTATAGCCGCCCACGGCAGCATCCACACGCCCCTGCTCGCCGGCAACACCTGCTGCAAGCTCGACCTCGTCTGTCGCAATGCCGGCAGCCCGATAGCGCTCGCGGCGCTCTGTTACCACCGGCGGCAGGGCATCAGCGGGAGCGTCATCGAGCAGGCGCCCCGCCTCGGCACGACTGATGCCCGGACGCGCCAACATGGGGTTGGCCGCCACGCCCGCCACCGCATCATCATTGAGTGCACGAAAGAGCTCCGACATAAACCATGTCTGGTACCCTTGCGGATAGTCGCTCCAGGTACCGCCGAGCACGATGAGCTCTATCTTGTCGGTCGCATGCCCCATCTGCGAAAGCGCGGTCAGACGAGCGCTCACCTGCAGATACGGGTCAAAACAATTTTGCTCTGCACGGGCGCACGCCGGCTCGGCATGCAGATAGCTTTTAGGCATGCGCAGATCGTTGGGGCAAAACAGGCAATCGCCCGAGCACGGCCAGGGCTTGGTGATGACGGTAATGGTCGCCACGCCCGAGGCCGTGCGACGAGGCTTCATACGCAGCACCTGCAGCAGTCGACGTTCCAGCTCGGCATCGACATTCCACCCAGTCCAACGAGCCGGCTCCTCACGTTTTACCCGCTGGTAGAACGGCAGCAGACGGCGCTTGGCCAAATCGCGTTTGTCGGCACCCTCACGGCGTGCCTCGGCATGTATCAGTTTGACGAGCGCCTTGTCGTCCACGGTCTCACCGCGACGCAGGGCATCGAGTATGTTCAAGATAATCTGTTCCATGACCCCATTGTAAAGGCAAAGGCGCCGGAGCCCGTCACGGCTCCGGCGCCTCCATCAAACAGCGCAGCTATGGTTTATAAGTCTTCGATAACCGCCCGTCACTCTGAATCAAATGACATGTCACCCGAACCAACCTCAAAACGATACGTGGCGGACTTATCGCCATTATCGAATTCAAGATTCAAAATGGTCTCGCCGTCGTAGTCAAGCGGAAGGAAATCGCTCTCGAAGTCGCCGCTGCCCAAGGTGAGGCTTGCCTTAAAGCCCGTAGAGTTCGGAACCGTCATCTCCACATCGCCCGAGCCCACACTCACGTCCATCGACTTCGCGGGGGCCTGGTAGAGCTCGAACGTTACATCGCCCGACCCGACCTCTGCACTAAGCGCATCAGTCACGCTGCCCGCAAACTCTACATCTCCCGCACCCAGGAAAAGGTCGAAACCATCACAGGTGACACCGGCAATCTGCAGATCACCCGAGCCCACGTGCGCGTTGACTCCCTTCAGATGTTCGGCAACACGGCGCGGCAGCTCAACCGTAACCGAGCGGTCAATTGCCTTACCGTCATCACTTCCAAACTGAGAAACCTTGAGCGTCGAGTCCTCGACGGATGCGATGTTCTGCGTCGCGGCCTTGAAGGCATCCATACCATTGGCAACGCGTCCCCGCTCGATAACGCGAGCCTTGTTGCCATCAACAACCTTGACGTCCACCGTAGCCGCATCGATATCGAAATCGAGGTAGCGAAACTCATCAGCATCAAAGGTCGTACACGAAAGCTGCTGAGGCCGAGCGGAATATTTACCGCTATCCAAGAGATCATCGTCGTCAAACATATCGTCAAAATCAGACAAAGCGCCGGATAGAATAGCGGTCGTTCGCACCATATTGGAATGAGCCAATAGCCGCGAAGCACCAAATACAAGCCCGATGATGAGCACAAACGCTCCGATGCCAACACCCAAGCGTACCTTGGATTCATGCGAAAGCTTCATCATTCATCACCCTCTTTGGCACATGGCTCAGCGGTGGCCGCGGTAGCCACGTCAGCATCAACCGAAGCGGAAACATTCTGAGCCCTAGCTGTCACCGGTGCTGGGCCAACCTGGATATCCCCACGCGCCCAATCACCATCGAGCGCACGTGCCACCCAGTGATAGATGGGAATCGTAAAGAAGATCAGTGCGGCAAAGGGGCCGGCACCAAACAGGAACATCAGCAAAAAGAACAGCAGCCAGCACACGGCCCAATATGGGAACGACTGGAACGGGCCCTTCACCGGAGTCGAGCCAACCGCGGTGCCACTCGTCGCCTGCGCCGTAGCGGCATTGGCAGCCTGTGCACTCCAGCTTGCCGCTTGCGCCGCCTTGGCGGCGGCGTCACTCGCCTGTGTTGCCGCCTCGGTAGCTCGTGCCGCCGCCTCATGGGTGCGTGCGCGCTCTGCTGCCTCGGCCTCGCGCTGGCGGGCGCGGTCCTCGTTCTCAAACTCGATATCGTCCTCGATCTCATCGCTCGGATTGAGCAGCTCGTCCAAGCTCACGCCATAGAGCTTGGCGAGCGAGATCAGGTTCTCGGTATCGGGCGAGCTCTCCGCGCGCTCCCATTTACTGACCGCCTGGCGCGACAGTCCCAGCTTTCGTGCCAGCCCTTCTTGGCTAAAGCCTTTGCTGCGGCGAAGGTCGGCGAGCCGCTGCGCAGTTTCTACATTCATGGTTCCTCCTATGTGATGCCAGCCGTGCCGCCGGACCGTTTTTGTTCTTAAGGCGCCTCGCACAGTTAAAAATGTATCCGCCACCGCCAAAAGCATGCTACCTATTCTAGTGAGATTTTTGACAACCGGCGGTTGCGGGCACATATGAGCTGCGGAAATGTGTCCAAACAAAGCAATGGCACCTAGCTCGGTTGTCCCCGTTGCGGCGTTAACGGTAGTATGGTCGTATCGTTAATTCCGCACCGCCAACGGAGGGAGTTCCGCGCCGTGAACCGCGATTTCGCCTCATCGCTCATCCAGCTCAACAACACGTTCTATCGCGAGCACTCCGCCTCCTTTTCCGATACGCGCCAGGCCCCGTGGCCCGGCTGGGTGCGCACCATGGATATCGCGCTCGGGCAGCTCGACGTCGCCACGATCGAGCATCCCGTCCGCGTCTTCGATCTTGCCTGCGGCAATATGCGATTCGAGAACTTTGCCGCCGGCGGCGCACTTGCCGCCAAGGGCGTCGACGGCGCAAACCCCTCGGCAGATGCCAGCTGCCCGTTTGAGTTCTATGGCGTCGACTCGTGCCAAGACCTGGCCATCGATGCGCGCGGTCACGCCCTGCGCATTCCCAACCTGCACTTCCAGGAACTCGATGTGCTCGATGCCCTCATGAAGCTCAACCCCGCCGAGACGCCCGATGTGCTTTTCGATGCCCCGCTCGCCGACATCTCGGTCTGCTTTGGCTTTATGCACCACGTGCCGTCGTGCGAGTACCGCGTACGTGTGCTCGACGCCCTGGTGCGGCAGACGCGCCCAGGCGGCATCATCGCCATCAGCTTTTGGGAGTTTATGAACGACGAGCGCATGGCGCGCAAGGCCGTTCGCGCCGAAGCCCGCGCCGAGCTCACCCCACCGTTTGAGGGTTACGATTCCGCGCAGTTTGAAGCCGGCGACCACCTCATTGGCTGGCAAAACGACCGCCACGCCTACCGCTATTGTCATCACTTTGACGATCAGCAGATCACCGACCTGGTGCGCGGCGTGCGTACGTTCTACAAGAGCGGCGAGGTCCCCGTGCGCGAGCTTGAGCGTTTCCATGCTGACGGTCGCAGCGGAGAGCTCAACCGCTATGTGATTCTCAAGCGCCTGTAGGCACCGACGACTCGCCGCCGAGCCGCACCGCGTCTTTCGGGCAAACTATACCCACCCCTTTTTTCAACCCATTGACGGAACGTGCAGCTATGCGTTCCACACTTATGACCAAGGAGCCTCATGGGAGCCGTCCACGTTCGCACGCCTAAGAACTTTGTGCTCGAGGAGCGC
>CABSNA010000097.1 GCA_902478865.1 uncultured Collinsella sp. | reverse complement strand
GCCTTACCAATAACGTTGAGATTCGTATGACGCGCAGCGCCCGCCTGATTTCGGGGCTTGATAGGCGCTATGCCGATATCCTGCTGGCAAATAAGGACGGCAGTCGAGAGTGTCTGGTTGAATGCCAAGGTAAAGCCATTCACGGATCCATAGAATCCAAGATCTCGGACTCCGATCGAACGACGGCCCTGCAAGCCATGGGATATCCCGTCGTTCTGATGACCTATGGTCAGCTGGTTGACTCCGATGCCTTCCGCGTGGTGATGGAGCTTATCATGTCCTATCTCGATATGCCGTTGAAAGACAAGACGCCGCGGCAGCAAGAGCTCGAACGGCGACTTCGTGAGGAGATTTTTATCGATTGGGCGGGAATGTAGCCGCGCGGGTGGAAAACGGTCGCGGAAGCTAGGGTTTTAGTTGCGAATAGCCTTCAATTGCTCCTTGGAATTGGCTTGAAAAGTGCTACCTAGAGCAAGTTATTTCGGAAAATGGACAGTCAACATTAGTTTGGCATATAGAGATCGATTTTTACCTACTAAAACCCCTGATAAAGCTGTTTGTAAAAGCAGTTGTGCTTAGCGACTAGGGCCTCACTGTCTTTTATCCGAAAAAACTTATTATGGGTAGCATTTTCAAAACCAGCCGGAGCAACGAAATCGGCCCCCGTTTCGTGAAAACGGGGGCCGAATGGACTTCGTGGTCTGTCTGGCAGGCTTGGCGCCGACGCTACTTGATCACGCGCACGCGATACATCGACGGAATCTGCTTGAGCGCCTCGATCGTGCTGCCGTCAAGGTGCTCATCGGTGTCGAACATGGTGTAGGCGTTCTCGCCGGCGGACTCGTTGGTCATGCGCTGCACGTTGGCGTTGTCCTTGGCGAGAATGGCCGTGATCTGGCCGATCATGTTGGGCACGTTGGCGTGCAGGCAGGCGATGCGGCTCGCGGCGCGCGCCTTGCCCATGCTGCAGGCGGGGTAGTTGACGCTGTGCGCGATGTTGCCGTTCTCCAGGTAATCCTTGAGCTCGCTGATGGCCATGTCGGCGCAGTTGGCCTCGGCCTCGCCGGTGCCGGCGCCCGAGTGCGTGGTGATAAACGTGTTGGGCATCTTGACGGTCTTGGGCGTGGCGAAGTCGCAGCTAAACCAGCTGAGCTTGCCCTCGCGCAGGGCGGCGTCGACGGCGTCCTCGTCAATGATGGTCTCGCGTGCGTAGTTGATGAGCACGGCTCCCGGGGCCAGCAGGTTAATCTGCTGGGTGCTGATCATGCCGATGGTGTCTGCCTTGCTGGGCACGTGCACGGTAAGGTAGTCGCAGCCGCGGCAGAGATCCTCGAGCGTGCCCACGCGCTGCACCTCGCGGCTCAGTACCCACGCGTGCTCAACGGAAATGAACGGGTCGTAGCCGTAGACGTCCATGCCCAGATCGACGCAGGCGTTGGCGACCTTGGAGCCCACGTTGCCCAGACCGATGACGCCGATGCGCTTGCCCTTGAGCTCGCGGCCCACAAAGGCCTTCTTGGCCTTTTCGGCATCGACCTGAATCTCGGGGTCGTCGGCGTTGTTGCGCACCCAGTTCATCGACTGCACCACGCCACGGCTCGAGAGCACCAGCATGCCCAGGACGAGCTCCTTGACGGCGTTGCTGTTGGCGCCGGGGGAGTTAAAGACGACGACGCCCTTCTTGGCGTACTCCTCGACGGGGATGTTGTTGACGCCGGCGCCGCAGCGGGCGATGGCGCGAATGCCCTCGGGCAGTTCGTAGCCGTGCAGGTCGGTCGAGCGCATCAGGATCGCGTCGGCCTCCTCTGCGGTGCTTACAAACTCGTAGCCCTCGCCAAACTCGACTTTGCCGTCTTTAGTGATGTCGTCGATGGTCTTAATCTTGCGCATGGAAAACTCCTTAGCAGGTTTTGATCTAAACAGGGTGGTTTGAGATGGCTGGTCGGCCCGCGCGTTGCGGGCTAGTTAGATCGCGGACTCAAACTATGCTGTGCTTCGAAGTCCTTCATGTACGCGGCCAGCGCCTGCACATCCTCCATGGTTACGGCGTTGTAGACGCTGGCGCGCATACCGCCCACCAGGCGATGGCCCTTGACGTTTTGAATCTGGTGCTCAGCCGCGCCCGCGACAAAGGCGGCGTCGAGGTCGGCATCGCCGGTGCGGAAGGTGACGTTGGCGATGGAGCGGCTGTCGGCCTGCGTGGTGCCATGGAACAGCTCGCTGTGCTCGAGCAGGTCGTAGAGCAGGTTTGCCTTGGCCCAGTTGCGCTTGGCCATAGCGGCAAGCCCGCCGGTCTGCTCCACCCAACGGAACACCTTGCCGCACACGTAGATGCCAAAGGTGTTGGGCGTGTTGAGCATGGAGCCCTTGGCGGCCTGGGTTTTAAGGTCCATGTACTGCGGCGTCTGCGCAAAGGCGGAGCCTTTGGCGATGAGGTCGTCGCGCACGATGACCACGGTCACGCCCGCGGCGCCGGCGTTTTTCTGTGCGCCGGCGTAAATGAGCCCGTAGCGGTCAACGTCGAGCGGCTGCGACAGAAAGCAGCTCGAGACATCGGCGACCAGCGGCACGTTGCCGCAATCGGGCAGCTCGTGGAACATGGTGCCAAAGATGGTGTTGTTCTGGCAGATGTAGACGTAGTCGAGCCCGTCGCCCGCGGCCTCGGCGGCAATGCGCGCGTTGATGTCGGCCATGTCGGGGATGCGGTCGAAGTTGGTGTCCTCGGAGCTCGCGAGCAGCACGGCCTCGCCGTACTTGGCGGCCTCCTTGTATGCCTTGTTGGCAAAGTTGCCGGTGACGACGTAGCCGGCGCGGCCGCGGCGCATGAGGTTCATCGGGATGCCCGCAAACTGTAGTGTGGCGCCGCCCTGCAAAAACAGGACACGGTAGTTGTCGGGGATGCTCAGCAGGCGACGCAGGGTTGCTTCGGCGTCGTCGATGATCTGCTGGTACATGCTAGATCGATGACTCATCTCGAGCACGGACATGCCGCAACCGCGGTAGTCCATCATCTCGTCGGCGATCGCGGCGAGCACGCTGGTAGGCAGCGCGGCCGGGCCAGCTGAGAAGTTGTGCACACGTGCCATCTTCTAGTTCCCCCTCGTAGTCGTTTGAACGTTCGGGATACTTTAGCACAGTGGAGCGCCAGGCGCGACCGCATCACGGTAAAACTCGACTGCGCCGCTATGATTTACAGGATGGTTACATGGGGGAGGGGTGCTTTACTCCTCAGGCAAATCCAAATCTGCGAGCGAAGGCATGAGGCTTTCTAGGCGCTTGATCTCTTCGTCGCAAATTAGCTACCTCCTGCCCGCTACGACGCGAGCGTGGCGATGACGGCTTCGTCGCCGGCGTATATTAGGGTGTTGCCGTCGGGGATGATCGTTTGGCCTTCGCGCTTGAGCATCACCACAATAAACGGATGCTTGCCTTGCGGCACATCGCGCAGGCGCTGGCCGGCCAGGTGACCGTGGGGCGTCACGGTGACCTCGCGCAGCGTAACCTCGGCACGCTCTTCAAACGTCGGGGCAGCCATCACCAATAGGTCGCCTTCCTCAATTACGGTATCGCCGTTGGGCAACACCGGGTGCGCACCGTCGCGCAGTACCAGGACCACCAGCATGTCCGTTGCGCTGCCAATGTCGGCGAGCGAGCGTCCGGCAAACGGATGTCCAGCGCCCACCTTGAGCTTTACAAACGACATGCCGTCCTCGTCGCGGTAGTCGTTAAAGGTGCGGCGCACGTCGCCGGTCGCATCGATCATATCGAGCTTCTTCGCCACCGCCGGCAGCAGCGAGCCCTGCACCACAATGCTCGACACGGCAATCACAAACACCAGGTCAAATAGGTCGTGTCCGCCGGGAACGCCGGCCACCACGGCAAAGAGACTAAAGACGACCGAAGCTGCTCCGCGCAGACCCGCCCAGCTTACGAGCGCAACCTGGCGAGGGTTCGTCCTAAACGGCGCCAGCAGCATGCCTACGGCGATGGGGCGGCTCGCAAAGAGCATAAACGCCATGAGCGCCAGGCCCGGTAGCAGCATCTGCGGCAGGCGTGCGGGTGTAACGAGCAGGCCCAGCAAAAAGAAGATGGTCATCTCTGCCATCTCGGTGAGGGTGTCAAAGAAGTGCGCCATCTCGACTTTGCCGGTGATGTCGCTGGCACCCAGCACAATGCCGGCCAGGTATACAGCCAAAAAGCCGTTGCCGCCCAGGTAGCTCGGCAGCGCGTAGGCGACGATGGCCACGGCGAACAAAAAGATGGTCTGCGCGTCCTTGGCCGTTGCGTGCGCGCGTTCAATCAGGCGGCCCGCCGCCCAGCCGATGGCAAGGCCCAGGCCCACGCCCAGGATAATCTGCTTGGCCAGCAGTGCGGGAATGTTGATGTCGCCGCCGGCCGCGAGTGTAGCGAGCACAGCGGTGAGCATGTAGGCGACGGGGTCGTTGGAGCCCGATTCGACCTCGAGCAGCGAGTCGGTGCCACCTCTCAGCGACAGGCTGTGCTCACGCAGTACGCTAAAGACGCTCGCCGCGTCGGTGGATGCCACGACCGATCCCAGCAGCAGGCTGCCGATCCAGTCGAAGCCCAGCGCGAAGTGGGCGAACACGCCGGTGATGCCGGCAGTGATGACGACGCCGAGCGTGCTCAGCAGCACCGCCGGCGCAGCGACGGGCTTGGCGCGGTCGATATTGGTGTTAAAGCCGCCGTAGAACATGATGAACAGCAGCGCCGTGCTGCAGACGGTTTCGGTGAGTGCGTAGTCGCTAAAGTCGATATGCGTCGGGCCGTTGACGCCCAACAGCATGCCCAGCGCGATAAAGATGAGCAGGGTGGGGAAGGGGAGTTTTTTGCCGACGGGTTTGATGGTCAGGCACAAAATGATGACGAGGCCGATAAAGAGAAGGATCTGGTTCATGGATAGTGTCCGCTCCTGGGTGGTTGGCGTGGCACGGTCAGTTGTTTGTGGTTATTTGTACCCAAAGATGGTGGGTTTATGGGGTTGGATTGCGGGCGTGCGCGATATCGTCATAGACGGCTGCCGTCTTTGCCTCTGCTCGGAAACCCTTTCCAGCTTTATTGCAACGGAGTACAATGGGTAACGTTTAAGTTCAACTTGAAGTTTTAGTTGCGGCACCGGGCTTCGGCCGCAATGCAAGGAGAGGCGTACCATGGCGATCTATGTGACATCTGATGCTCACGGGCACGTGCGTGCGCTTGACGAGGCCCTGTCTAAGATCTCGTTGACGTCCGACGACACGCTGTACGTGCTGGGCGACATGATCGATCGTGGGCCCGATCCGGTCGGCGTTATTAAGCTCGTACGCTCGCTGCCCAACGCCCGCGTGCTCAAGGGTAATCACGAGCAGATCATGCTCGATGCCATCATTGGTCAGGATCCGCTCGATGCCGAGACCTGGGATATCAACGGTGGCTGGACGACGCGCGAACAGCTCAACGAC
>CABSNA010000096.1 GCA_902478865.1 uncultured Collinsella sp. | reverse complement strand
AAGCGTCCTAGTGTTCGCTTCTAATAAAGAAGGCCAAGATTCGGGACGCAGTTCATTTCCACCCTGTCCCCACATGGCAGGTATGGGTTAGATGACGTAATCGTAGCCTTCATTGGGAGCGACAAGTTGATCGAGCGTCACACCGTCGAGGTAGTCGTTGATGAGCTTGTCAAGGTTCTTCCACACGTCGAGCGTGGGGCACTCATCAGATCGCGAGCAACCCTTGCAGTCGCCATCCAGGCAGGCGACCGGCGCCAGGCTGCCCTCGGTCAGGCGCAAGATCTCGCCCACCGTGTACTGCTCGGGCGGGCGCGTAAGCACGTAGCCGCCGCCCTTGCCGCGCATGCCCGAGAGCATATTGGCGCGCACGAGCGTCGCCAGAATATTCTCGAGGTACTTCTCCGAAATCCCCTGGCGCGCCGCGATCTCTTTGAGCGGGATGCGACCGGCCGCCTGATGCTCGGCCAGGTCGACCATAACGCGTAGGGCATATCTGCCCTTTGTGGAAACCAACATATATATAGCTGCCTTTCGGTCTTTTAATTCGTAGAAATTCTAGCCGAAAAATTGGTTTTGAAAATACCTATTCCCGTCAAGATGGTTAATCGACTCGTAATAATCTTCTATTTCCTATTGCGTTACTAGGCTTTACTGTCTACTATGCTTGCCAACAGCAAAACGAACAACCTATAAGGTTTGTGGGTTTCGCTGCTACACACACCGTAAAACCACACGGTATCCAGTCATTTGAACACTTTGGAGGTTCACCATGAGCAATGTTTACACGTCCATCGATCAGCTTATCGGCCACACCCCGCTTCTGGAGCTCACCCACTTCGAGGCCGACGAGGACCTCAAGGCCCGTGTGCTCGTCAAACTGGAATACTTCAACCCCGCCGGGTCCGTCAAAGACCGCGTCGCCAAGAACATGATTGACGAGGCCGAGAAGGCCGGCAAGCTCGTGCGCGGTGGCGACTACACCATCATCGAGCCCACGAGCGGCAACACCGGCGTCGGCATCGCTTCGGTGGCGGCGGCCCGCGGCTACAAGGTGATCATCACCATGCCCGAGACCATGTCCGTCGAGCGCCGCAAGCTCATGCAGGCATACGGTGCGCAGCTCGTGCTCACCGACGGCTCCAAGGGCATGAAGGGCGCCATCGCCAAGGCCGAGGAGCTGCAGAAGGAGACGCCCAACAGCATTATCGCCGGCCAGTTTGTGAACCCCGCCAACCCCGCCATCCACAAGGCCACGACCGGCCCCGAGATCTGGGACGACACCGACGGCAAGGTCGACATCTTCGTCGCCGGCGTTGGCACCGGCGGCACCGTGACCGGCGTGGGCGAGTTCCTCAAGGAGCAAAACCCCGAGATTAAGGTCGTCGCCGTCGAGCCCGCCACCTCCCCGGTGCTCTCTAAGGGCCAGGCCGGCCCGCACAAGATCCAGGGTATCGGCGCCGGCTTTGTGCCCGACGTCCTCGATACCCAGGTCTATGACGAGATCATCCCCGTCGAGAACGACGACGCCTTTGCCACCGGCCGCGCCGTGGGCCACAAGGAGGGCGTGCTCGTGGGCATTTCGTCCGGCGCCGCCGTGTGGGCCGCGCTGCAGCTGGCCAAGCGCCCCGAGAACGAGGGCAAGACCATCGTGGCGCTGCTCGCCGACACCGGTGAGCGTTACCTGTCCACGGCGCTCTTCCAGGACTAGAGCTCTCGTTCTTAGAACGAGTCCAAGGCACGCCGGTCTCCCCCCCCCTCTCTTCTGGCAGCCTGAGCTCATCCCAACAGGGTGTCCCACAGGACGCCCGAACTTGCTACAATGTCTGCGGCGCGGAACCAGCCTCCCGCGCCGCTTTTCTTTTTTGGCCACATGCCACCAAGGAGAACCTCCCCATGCACAACAAGCGCGTGCTCGTCGCCATGAGCGGCGGCGTCGATTCCAGCGTGACCGCGTATCTGCTCAAAAGTCAGGGTTACGAATGTGTCGGTGCCACCATGCGCCTCACCTGCCCCGCGCCCGACCCCGCAACAGGTATGAGTAAGGTCGATCGCGACATCTCCGATGCAAAGGCCGTCGCCGGGCGCCTGGGAATACCCCATCACGTGCTCGACTTGCAGCAGACCTTCGACCGTAACGTGATCGAGCGCTTTGTGAACGCCTACCAGGAGGGGCTGACGCCCAATCCGTGCATTATCTGCAACCGCCACATTAAGTTTGGCGCGCTGCTCGATGCAGCGCTGGACATGGGCTGCGACTACATCGCCACGGGCCATTACGCCAAAACAAGCCAGGCGGCAGACGGCACCTGGCAGCTGCATCGCGGCGAGGACCCCAAAAAGGACCAGAGTTACTTTTTGTATTCGCTTACGCAGGAGCGTCTGGCGCGCACGATTTTTCCGCTGGCGGGTCTGGACAAGGAGCGCGACGTGCGCCGGATTGCCGCCGAGCAGGGCTTTACCAACGCCCAGAAGGCCGAAAGCGAGGATATCTGCTTTATCGCGGACGGCGACTACGCGGGCTATATCGAGCGCCGTTGCGGACATCCCGCTGCACCGGGCGACATTGTGTGGCGCGACGGCAGCGTGGTCGGGCGCCACAACGGCGCGCTGCGCTACACCATCGGCCAGCGCAAGGGCCTGGGCGTCGCGATGGCGCATCCCGTGTACGTAACGGGTGTCGACGCCGTCAACAACACTGTGCATCTGGGCGAGGCAGAGGATCTGACGGCCACGGCGCTCACGGCCAACGACTGGATTTGGAGCGCCCCTGCCGACCACATGGAGGCCGAGCTGGATGCCGGCGGCATTCGCGTGGGCACCAAGTACCGCTACCGTCAAAAGGACCAGGCGGCGACCCTTACACGTGGCGCCGACGGACAAATGCTGCTGGCTTTTGACGAGCCACAGCGAGCCATCGCCCCCGGCCAGGCCGTCGTCGTCTACCGCGGCGACGTCGTCCTGGGCGGCGGCACCGTGACCGGCGCACTTAAGTAGCCGCGGGTTTATCGCTGCACGTGTCGAAGTACCTCAACAGCGGCACCAACCTCGATTATGCGACGCTCGAGGCCGCGGCGGATGGCCTCGAGTCGACCCTCCGCCGTGGCCCATTCGCTCTGCGAAAGAATCTCGATCGCCTCATCAACAAATCCGTTGAGCCGCGATGAATCGAACCAATCGAGCGAGTCCACAAGCGCCAGCTGGACGGAAGGGTCGGGCCCAAACGGCTTAGCAGCAAACCCAAACTCGCCAGCCGCGAGCAAGACAGTTGGCACGTTATACCACAGACAGTTACCGCTATCGAACAGCGGTGCAGGCCTTATCTCCAGGGTATCGACATTGCGGATGATACCGAAGTTTCGCCAATGGCGATCGCTGTTGGCCAAAAGGGCATCGCAAACGATCATCTGCGACATAGACCTTCTCACGGCAGCCTCGTCTGCTCCATGCTTACCAAGAAAGCGGCAGTACCGGTCGTACGTCGAGCTTCCTCGCTGGCCACCAAGGGCGTTCTTAACGTAAACAGCCGGAACATATTCCTCGCGGCCGTCAAGAAAGTCGTCGCACAGACACACAGGGCCATCGAACATGCGCTCAACCGTGTAAGGAACAAACTCCCCCTTGGAAAGCAAGCGACGATGCAGAGCCGTTGCAACCGCCTCGTTAAAGGGCCGTTGGTCGTCCATGCCGCACCCCTTGACCAGAACGCGAACACCGTTGCGAATCATCCACGATTTAGGAAGCTCGCCCTCGGATGTGTTGTCGGGATTTTTAAGACCGATGCCCTCCAGCCAACCCGAACGCCCCTCGGGCGCCGATTGCTCAAAATCATTCTCGAAGTAATTGAGGTTTCGCCATTCGAGCCCGTCGCATTCTGCCGGCCGCAGCCAATAGCAATCCGAAAGCGAGAGGCCCAGGCACTGAACCGGCGCCTCAACGCCGTTGATAATTCCCAGCTCGCGGTAGCGCGAGATAAGCCCGGGGCGAACATCGGGCACCGACCGATGCCCCCACCACGCGTTGAGCTCCCGCTTATTCACCGTAGGAGAAGAGCTCGAGCATGTGCCAAACGGCATTCGTTGCGCATCGAGGACCTCGGCGATTTCGAAGGGAAACTCACGCGTCGGATCAAATGAGACATGCGCGACCTCATGGTCGGCCGACATCAGCGTAAACTTGCGTCCCACATCGGCCGCAGGACGGCGTCCTCGCTTGCGGACCTTTTGGTAGGCGGTCGCAGAATTGTACTCGACCATCTTACGGCCGCCCACAATATCGCACGCGAGCGTCCCCGATGCGGCAAGTTGCGATATGCGGGCTTTCGTAACGCCCAACAGGCGGGCGGCATCACCCATAGATAAGTACTCAGATGTATTCATATGCCGCATCACCTCGTTAAGTAATTTACGCGTTTAGTTAATAGATTACTTACATCATAATACTAAACGACCTAAAGCGAAAAAAGGCCCGAGAGATCGGGCCTTAGCGATTGGTCAGCCGAGTCGCAAACTGCTTCCTTAGCGCTGTACGTAGGCGCGGACCAGCTCAAAGGTGTTACGCACACCGTCGATGTGGCTGCGCTCGTAGTTGTGGCTCGCATACACGCCTGGGCCGATCAGGCCATGGCGAATGTCATAGCCGGCCGAAAGCGTGGCCTCGACGTCGGAACCGTAATGCGGGTACACGTCGATGGCGTAATCGAGCTCCAGCTCGCGCGCAATATTGGACAGTGTGGTCACCAGGTCGTAGTTGTACGGACCACCCGAATCCTTGGCGCAAATCGAAACCATGCGCTCGGTGCAGCCAAGATCGTCGCCCACGCAGCCCATGTCCACGCTGATCATCTCGCGCGTGTCGGCCGGCACAAAGGCACCGCCGTGGCCGACCTCCTCGTACACCGTAAAGAGCAGCGATACCTTGCGCGAAAGCGTCACCTCGCCGCCAGCAACGGCGCGGGCCAGGCCCAGCAGAATCGACGCGGACAGCTTGTCGTCCAAGAAGCGGCTCTTAATGTAGCCGCTCTCCGTCACCGTGGTACGCGGATCCATAGCGATGATGTCGCCGGTCTGAATACCCAGCTCGAGCACATCGTCCTTGCTGTCAACGTTCTCGTCGAGCAGGATTTCCATGTTCTTCTCGATGGTCTTGACCGGCTCATCGGCCACATGCGCCGAAGGCTCGGTATTGAGGACCACGCCCGTATACACATTGCCGTCACGCGTGTAGACGGTGCAGTTCTCGCCATCGGCCGTAGACCACTGATGCCCGCCGAGCGTCGTGGGACGCAAGCGACCATTGTCCTTAATGGAGCGCACCATGGCGCCCAGGGTATCGACATGGCTCGCCAGTACGAGCGGCTCACCCTCGCCACCAAGCTCAACCAACACGTTGCCCTTATTGGAACGCTCGGGCCCAAACCCCATCTCGCGCAACGTTTCCATCAGATAATCAGTCGCCGCACGGGTATAGCCCGTAGGCGAAGCAATCGAGGTAAGCGCCTTCAACTGGTCAGTAAT
>CABSNA010000095.1 GCA_902478865.1 uncultured Collinsella sp. | reverse complement strand
TCATGAGCGTCTCGTGGGCTCGGAGATGTGTATAAGAGACAGCTTCTCGAGCCCCACGCTCGTCAGATGCTCCATCGCGACCTTCTCGGCCTCGGCCTTGCTCATCTTTTTGAGCGTGACGGGCGCGAGCGTGCAGTTGTCGAGCACGTCCATGTTGTTGAACAGGTTAAAGCCCTGGAACACCATGCCGATGTCCTCGCGCAGCTTGTTGATGTTGCAACGCTCGGCCGTGAGGTCCTGGCCGTGGAACCAGATGTGGCCCGCGTCCGGGGTCTCGAGCAGGTTGAGGCAGCGCAGAAAGGTCGATTTACCCGAGCCCGAGGCGCCAATAATAGTGACGACCTCGCCAGGATTGACGGACAGGTCGATGCCCTTGAGCACCTCGAGCGAACCGAAGCTCTTGCGCAGGCCCTCGACGCGGATGAGCGGCTCATTGGTCTGAACGGCGGCCGCGGCGCCGGTAGTAGCGGTATCTGCCATGATGATTCTCCTCGTCTTGAGCCTAGTTGGAGCTGGGCAGCGTGGCAGGAGCCTCGGCGCCGAGCTTTTTGCCAAAGGCCTCGAGCAGGCGGCTCGCCACGAGCGTCAGGATCAGGTAGACCACGAGTGCCACGCAGTAGACCTCCATCTGGCGGTAGTACACGCCGGCGACCGTGGTAGTAGCGTACATAAGGTCGAACACGCCGATGACCGAGAGCACCGACGAATCCTTGATGTTGATGATGAGCTCGTTGGTGAGCGCCGGAATCGCGTTTTTAATGCCCTGGGGGAACACGACTTTGCGCATGGCTTGCCACTGCGACAGGCCCAGCGAGCGTGCTGCCTCGGCCTGGCCGGAATCGATGGACTCGATGCCGCCGCGCAGGACCTCCATCATGTAGGCGGTGGAGTTGAGCGAGATGGTAACGAGGCCGGCGGTGAAGGTGCTCCAAATCTGGTTGGCCTGAGCGGTCTCGAAGCCCATGCCGCGCAAAACGGTGAAGCCCGCGTAATAGATGAGCAGACCCTGGACCATCATGGGCGTGCCGCGCACGATGGTGGAGTAGACGGTCGCAAAGCCGCGGCCGATACTCTTAAAGAAGCGCACCAGGTCGTTATCCACGCGGTCGAACGTCTGAATACGCAGGAACACAAAGAGCAGTGCCAGGAAGAATGCGATGACAGTGCCGAAGGTGGCAAGCGCGATGGTGATCTCGATACCGCGAATGAAGAAGTCCCCGCTCTTGTAGGTCATGTAGACCAGGCTCGACAAAAAGTCGCTGGGGTTGGAGTCCGAGACAATACTCACCTGCACCAGGTCGATAAACGACATGACGCAGCGGTCCACGAAAAAGATCGCCGCGATGGCGACCACGACGTAGCTGCCCAGGCGTGCTCCACGACGGAAACGCTCGGATGCGAACGGCGACGTTTCGCGATAGTCGCTCCAGTGCATAAGCTTGGTGACCAGCGCCGCCGCCGACACGACGAGCCAGGCCCAAAGAATCGCCCAAAGACAATCTTGGAACACGCCCGTAGGCGCCAAGAAGCTCAGCGGCGTGGGGTTGCGCTGGCTAAACGCCAGGCCGAGCGCCGCGATAACGCTCGTGCCCAGGTACACATAACGGTGGTCGGCCTTGATAAAGGAGGCCAGACGATTGATGGTTTTCATGCTGCCTCCCTATGCCGGCTGACGGTCGAGGCACGCGTCCCACATTTGGTCGCGCTCCTCTTGGCTAATGCCCTTGAGTGCCTTGTCGATGAGCTTAAGCAGTTTGTCCGAGCCCTTGCGGCAACCGACATTTGCCGCGACCTCCTGCTTAAAGCCCTCGCCCTCGGCAAAATGAATAGGGACAATGCCCGGATTTTGGGCCATATAGCCCTTCTCGTTCTCGGTGTTGTAGGTCACGGCGTCGCACGTGCCCTGCAGCAGGTTCGAAAACACTGTGGGAACCGAATCGACCGGATTTTTGTGCACAACGCCCGGGATCTCGTCGATGACGGTGTCGAGCATGGTGTCCTTTTGGCCGAGTACCGTGGCACCGCTAAAGTCGCTGAGCTTGGTGGCGTTTTGGTAGGGGGAACCCTCTTTTACGAACAGGCCAAAGTAGCCAATGAAGTACGGGTCGGAGAAGCCGACGGACTCCTCGCGCTCGGGCGTGGCGCTCATGCCGGCGATGATGAGGTCGATCTGTCCGTTGTTGAGCGAATCGATAAGGCCCGAGAAGCTCTGCTTGACGGCAACGGGCTCGCCACCGAGGGCTTTGCAGACGATCTCGGCGATCTGCACGTCGTAGCCATCGGCATAGGCACCCTGCACGTTGTCGATGGGGATGGTGTATTCACTGGCTTCGGAAACCTGCCAGTTGTACGGGGCGTAGGCCGCCTCCATGCCGATGCGGATCTTATCCTTGCCGATCACGGAATCGGACAGGTCGTCGCGACCGCCGCCCGTCGTGGGCTGAACCGCCTTGAGCGTGGACGGGCGCTGACAGCCGGCGAGCGCGCCGGCGACGACGGAAGCGCTCGCAGCGAGAGCGCTTCCCAAAAAGATGCGACGGCTGCATACCGGCTGGGTCTGCGCATCGCACTGTTGGGGAGAATGCATAATCTGCCTTCCCTGTTGAATCGTATGCTGACGACTTAACAGGATACCGCTCAGCGCTACCTCCAGCAAATGCATATATAAATGCATATATGCAAGTTTACGAACCGAAAACGATTGGTAGTCGTTGGGGACGTTCTTAAACGACTAGTCAAACAAGAACGTCCCCAACGACTAGGCATGAAAAAGGCAAGGCATAGACCTTCTGGTCATACCTTGCCTTTTGAATGACAAATTGTCGCTCTGGGTGGCGCGCAGCGTCGACCGGCCCGCCGTTCGTCAGAACGGCGGAACCTCTAGAGCAAAGTGACGCTAAAGCTGCGGACGTCCGTCTCGCCCGGCGCCAGCGTAATGGTGTTGGCCTTGTGCTCAAAAACGTCGTCCTCGGTGTCCATGGTGGTGTGACCGGTCCAAGGCTCGAGTGCCACAAACGGAGCGTCGTTGGCGGCAGACCACACGCCAATGTACTTAAAGCCCTCAAAGTCGATCTTGACGCCGTGGCCCGACTTACGGCCGCGCAGCGTGAGCGTGGAGCCCGGAGTATCGGTGAACATGATGGCATCGTTATCGAAGCTACGGTGCGTGATGGGCAGCACGTCAGAGTTATCGGGCGCCTTGTAGCTGCCCTCAAACGTCATAAGACCGTCGGGCGTGATGATAGGAGCCTCGTTAGTCCAAGCCTCGGTAAACGCCAGCTCGTAATCCTCGAACGCCTCGTCCTCGGCACCGGGGGCGGGCACGTTAAATGCGGGGTGGCCGCCCACCGAGAACGGCAGGTCCACGTCGCCGGTGTTGGTGACGGCAAAGGTCTGCGTGAGGGTGGCGTCGCCGGTCAAGGCATAGGTCATGTTGAGCTTAAAGTGGAACGGGAACGCCTTGAGCGACTCGGGCGTATCGGTAATCTCGTACGTTACCGAGGAGCCGTCCTCCGAAACCTCGACCAGCTTGTGCTCGACAATGCGCGCGAGTCCGTGGCGCGGCATCTCGCAGGTGCCGGCCGCAGACGTTGCCGTGTTGTTGCGCAGCGAGCCCACAATAGGGAACAGGATGGGCGCGTGCTTGCCCCAAAAGGCCGGGTCGCCCTGCCACAGATACTCGTTGCCGTTGAGGGCAAGGCTCGTGAGCTGGGCGCCCATGGAATCGATGGCCGCGGTGAGGCCGCCGCGCTTGATGGTAGTGACGGTAGACATGCTACTTCCTCCAAAAATAAACAATAGTGTCGAGGGCTATTGTCCCACTCTTGGCGGCGGGACGGGACAGCAGGCGATTATTGAGTAGTCATAGCGGAATGAGCGGCGAGCACCTACTGGGTATCCACGTAAAGGTCGAACCCGCCCTGCGGTGTGGTGTCGACCGTGTCGGGCGCCTGTGAGTTAAAGCTCACGGGGACCATGCGCTTTGAGGCACGGAAGCGCGTGCCGTCGGTGGCGACGGGCGGTTCATCGACGGTGAGCTCGTAGTCGCCGGGCTTAAGTTCGATGCCGTCACCAGCGGAATTGACGTATTGATACTCGTCAATCGTCTGCCCTTTGAGCGTGCGCCCCACGATGTGGATGAGCATTTGGCTGTCGTCGCGCGCGGTGTCCCACGTCGCGCCGTCCTTGACCTCGACCGACACATGTACCGAGCGCGTGCGGCCGAGCGATTGCTCGATAGACATCTCGACCTTGGCGGCGTCTTTTCGCTGTTGTTCAACATGGCTCCAGACGTTTCCAATTACCGAGCATGCGATAACGCCGGCCATGAAGGCGATAAGGATGGGGCCGAGCGGAGAGCGACGTCCTGCATCTTCCTCGCGAGACAGATTGGGACGACGTGTGGGCGCGGGCGCCTGAGCACCCTGCGAGGGCACGTCGAGAATACTGAAGGATGCCGTGCTGTCGGGGTCGATGTTATGGCGCGGCTGCGGGGTCTTGGCCGGCGAGATGGACATGTCCGCCGGCTCACCGAGTGTGGCCGTGGCATCGGCCTTAGCCTCATCGGCCTCGGCTTGGGCCCAAGCCTGCTCAAAGGTCAGGGGCTCGGCGGCATCGGAGGCGGCATCAGGCTCGACAGCGGCATCGTTGCCGGTCTCGTCCTCGTCGCTCGACACGTCACGCGACGCGGGCTCGTCCCACTCCTCGTCCGGAGCCTCGCCCTCGCTATACCACCATTCAAAGTTATCGATATCCATACGGGGCGCCCCTTAGGCCTCGCAAATAAACACTCGCTAGTCTTATACCCCCAGACGGCACCGAAGCCCACCCGCGCCGGACACGAAAACCGTCACAACATTCGACGTTTTTCCTCGTTTTCGAGATTTTCATCGAATGTTGTGACGGTTTAGGCGGTAGCCACGCCGCGAATGTGACAAAGAGACTGTCCCTTTGTCACATTCTGTTAGAGTTGCAGGGATTGAATCCCGCTTATTCACGCGACATTGGAGTGACAACCTTGACCGCCGCAACCACGCCAAAAAGTAAGTCAACCGCCGCCGCGCTCTCCCCCGCGCGCACCAATCTTTGCCTGGCGCTGCTCGTGCTGTTGGGATTCTCGCTCGGCTGCTCCGAGTTCGTGGTCATCGGCATCGAAAGCGACCTAGCGACGGAACTCGGCGTATCGCTTGCCACCGCAGGCCAACTTATTAGCGTGTTCGCACTGATCTACGCTATCTCGACGCCGGTGCTCGCGCTCAGTACGGGGCGTTTTCGCCGCTACCAGCTGCTCGTGTGCTACAGCATCGTCTTTGTGCTCGGCAACCTGGTCATGGCGTTGGCGCCCAACTTCCAGGTGCTGTTCATCTCGCGCATCATCCTGGGCTCCGTCTCGGGCGCACTGCTCGCCGTGGGCGTGACGTACATCCCCGAGCTTCTGTCTCCGCAGCAAACTTCGCTTGCCATCTCGGTGGTATATGGTGCGTTTTCCGTGGCAATGGTCTTTGTCACTTCGATCGGCAA
>CABSNA010000094.1 GCA_902478865.1 uncultured Collinsella sp. | reverse complement strand
GCCACGAGGTCCACATTCACACGCTGTGTAAGATGACTTAGTAACGCACGAAGATATAGTTGTTGTTCATGCCGGCGGCAACGGAGCTGATGATAACACCCGTATTGTAGTCGGAAGCATGAATCATCTGACCACCACCGATGTAAATGCCGGTGTGGTACGAGTTGACCACAACGTCACCGGGCTGCGGATCGGACACACGCGTCCAGCCCATAAAGGTACCCGTGGTGCCGAGGCGGCAATAGCGACCAGTGAGGCAATAGCTAACAAAACCAGAGCAGTCGAAGCTGTTCGGACCAATTCCGCCCCAGGAATAAGCGCAACCAAGCTTGCTGTAGGCGCGCGAAACAACGGAACCGCCATCGACGGACTGGCTCGGAGCAGAAGGCGTCGGAGCCGGAGCAGGCGTGGAGGGCTGCGGCGTCGGAGCGGGTGTCGGCGTAGGAGCCGGAGTGTTGCCGCCCTGGTTGTTATTGCTGGTCTGACCACCGTTGTTGGTGTTCTCGGTCGTACCGGCAGTCTCGTTGCTCACCGTGGCCTTCTCGGCAGTGCTGGCATTGATGCCGGCCTGCAGCGCGGCATTGGCCTCGGCGGCAAGCTCGGCCTGCAGCTGCGAATCCAGGGAGTTTACGACGTTCTGGGCTTCAGCCTGCTGGGCGTTAAGCTCGTCGACCTTCTTTTGCGTGGTGGCGACGTTCTTCTCCTGCTCGGCCTGTTTATCGGTTAGCTGCTGCTTAAGCTCCTTTACCTCTTGAATGGTCTGAGCCTGCTTATCGGAAACTTTGCCGTAGTAGAACAGACGGTTGAGCATATCGCTCAGATCATCGACACCCGTCAAAACCTGAAGCAGGCTCAGACCGCCGGTTTTGTACTCGCCGGCGACATAGGTCGAGAGCTTGGCCTGACCATCGGCGATCTCCTGCTGCTTTTGCGTGATCTCGCCGGCAGTCTGATCGAGCGCCTGCGTCTGCGTGGCAAGCTCATCGTAAATCTGCTGGGTTTGGGTGCCGATCTGCTCGAGTTTCGTACGAGCAGCGGCAAGGTCGGATGCGGTATCGGCGTAGGCAGGAGCCGCGAGGCCCAAGCCCAAAACACAAGCGAGGGTTGCCGTAGCAGCGCAGCGTGCCATGTTTTTGTGCGTGTTTGCTGTGCGCATGTAGCTTCCTTTCCAGTAACTAAGGGTAACGGCTAGTTTACCGTCACCAGGCTAAAGAGCTCCACATCGTCATCAGACGGCGTGAGCTTCTCGCGCGGGTTGAGAAACGCAAGCTCAAGTATACAACCGTAACCGATAAGCTTTGCGCCCATATCTCGCACCAGTTTACCTGTTGCCTCGACGGTTCCGCCCGTCGCGACCAAGTCGTCCAGAATCAACACGGTATCTTTAGAGCTGATAGCGTCGGCATGGATCTCAATTGAATCGGTGCCGTACTCGAGCTCGTAGCTCTGGCTTACGGTCTCGCGCGGCAGCTTGCCCGGTTTACGTGCGGGAACAAAGCCGGCACCCAGCGCGACGGCCACGGGCACACCGACCATAAAGCCGCGGGCTTCGGGTCCTACAACCTTGGTAATGCCCATATCGGCAAAATGATCGGCCAGGGCATCCACCATGGCCTTCAGGGCCTCGGGATTGCCAAAGAGCGGCGTGATGTCTTTAAAGATGACTCCGGGCTCGGGATAGTCGGGGATGTCGACGATTTGAGATTCGAAGTCGTACATTGCATGACCTTTCAATGGGTTGCCGGATAAGCGGCAGCGGTTATTTGCCCGCCGTGGCGGTGCCGGAGTGCGAAGGGGCGACGACCTTGAGCGGCTTTACGAGAGAATCCTCGTGCGAAGCCGGCGTGGCTATCTCTTCGTTTTTGGCTTTGGTGGACTCGGAGCGAGTGATCTCCTCATCGAGTGCATCGATGTCGGCGTCCTCGACCACGGCATTGAGCGACTCAAAAACGCGGTTCTTGAGCAGCGCAGTGTGCACACCCTCGGTCAGGTCGTGAAGCTTCTTAAACGCACGCTCGAGCTTGGCGTCGCGCTCGTCATCGGAGGTATCCATGCCGAGCATGCTCACGAGCACCTGCTCAAACATCGAGGACTCGCGGTTGGCGGAAGACACGTACTGACGCAGGTTGCGGGGCTCGATATGGAAGCGTGACAGCTCGGAGCAGTAGCGGATGATTGGAAAATCGCGACCATCGACGAGCTCACGATTCTGCGGACTCTTGATGATGCGAATGAGGTCGTTCTCGGCGAGCGAGCGGATAAACGAAATCTCGACGCCCAGCATATCGGGAATGGTCTCGATGGGATGCAGCTTTTGCTTAGTCTCCTTGGGCTCCGTCTTGAGCGGAACATCGGACAGCAAGCCCACCTCGTAGGCGAGCGTTGACAGGTCCGTGGCGTTTTCCAAGCGCTGCTTAATCACGTTGAGCGGCATGTAGCGGGTCTTCTGCAAGTGCAGAATGACCTCCAGGCGATCAACGTCCTCCTTAGAGTACTGACGGTATCCCTTAGGCGTACGATGAGGGGTAATGAGCCCCTCATCCTCTAGAAATCTAATTTTTGAGTTCGAAAGATCGGGGTATGCGCCTCGAAGTAGGTTGACGACTTGGCCGATACTCAGATAGTTGCGTTCGGCCATGCCCTACTCACCGGTTTCGATGCGCTCCGGCGTGCTCTCGTGGTAGATGAGCGTAAACGTACCGATCTGGACGGAAGAACCGTCGTGCAGCGGGGCCGCGTTGACGATGGCACCGTCGACCCAGGTGCCATTGAGCGAACCCAGATCCTCGATGCGAGCGACGAGGCCCTCGCGAATAATGCGCGCGTGGCTGCGCGAAACGGTCATGTCATTGAGGAAGATGCCGTTCGCAGGATCGCGGCCGATGGTGGTCACGTCGTCCTCGAGCTCAAAGGCGGCACCAGTCTGCGGACCCTTGACGATGGACAGAACGGGGGCGGTGATGCGCACGTTGGCCATGAGGTCGGGAACGGTGACGTCGCTTGAAGGCACGCGGAATACGCAGGTAGCGTCAGCAGTCTTATCATTCTGAGGCATATTATTAACCATGTTGTCCATGACAACCCCTAACTTATCGCGGACGTGCCGCAAATAATGAACCGTACGTAATCATACCCCAACGAATCAGTCTTCGATTTCAGGGTTCAGAAAGTCGATGTCCTCGTCCTCGGGATGCGCGAGAGCCTGTTTAATGGCCACTCCGCCCTTAATGGAATAGATGACAGCCGTGAGCATGGAGAAGATCACGCCGCCGTACACAAAGAAGATGCCGAGGGGCACCGAGCTTCCGTTGAGGCCCGGGAAGGCCGTAAGGGTTGAAGGTAAAAGATGCAGGCCGTCAATAACGGGGAACCCGAGCAGCATGAGCGAGAAGCCGGTCATGAGCAGTGCAGTGGCAATCTTTCCGGGAAAGACGACATCGATGGGGCGACGGTGATAATGACGAACGATAAGCGTGCCGATGCCCAGATAGATGTCGCGGCCAATAATGAGCACGCAGACCCAGATGGGCAGCTCTCCGCGGACCACCAGCCCAAGTACGCCGGTGAACAGCAGCGCACGGTCACAAATGGGATCCATGACTTTGCCGAGCCACGAGACCGTCTTGGTCATGCGGGCGATCTGACCGTCCATCCAGTCGGTAGAGGCGGCAACGGCGTAGATAACGATGGCGATGACGCGGTTGTTATCCGTCACAAACAGGTACAGAAATACCAGGGTGAGGATCAGGCGCGTAAAGGTGATGAAATTGGAGATCGTAAAGATCTTATTCGACGGGTAATCGGAAGTGCCGATAAGCTCCTTTTTGATCTTCTTTTTGATGCCCACAGGACTCCCCCGCTGGTTAACGACAAAACTTTCGCTACTATACCCGTTCCGGCGATGTCTATCCAGCGTAAGCATAGAGAGTCCAGACATGAGGAAGGCGCTTTTGGGCGGCGGTGGATTTCACATTCGTGTACATCAGCCTCCAAACATGCCGAAAAATGTCGGTTTTGGAGGGTGATGTACACGTTTTGATTCGGTGATTACATCGATCGGGAAAGTTGTTGCCTTAAGCAAATTAATCATGATGTGCGGGTCGAGAAGGGTTGGCGCCAAAAGAACCCAACGGCCGTTATGGCTTCGTTAGAAACGCGCCCCACCATGGATGGTGAACCCGAAAGGTAAGGCGCGCGGGCACGGTGACTCGGCCCGCGCGCCCGGAAGAGAAAGGATAAACCCATGGGTTACATGCTCGAGACGCGTGGGCTCACCAAGCGCTTCGGCCGCGGCGACCAGGCGCAGGACGCCGTGGCCGACGTGAGCCTTCATATCCGCGAGGGCGAGGTGTACGGGCTGCTCGGCCCCAACGGCGCCGGCAAGTCGACAACGCTCAAGATGATCTGCGGGATGCTGCGGCCGACGGCCGGGGAGATTCTCTTTGCCGGGCACACCTGGCGCCGCGAGGACCTCTACGCAATCGGGAGCCTCATCGAGGAGGCGCCGCTCTACCCCAACCTCACCGCGCGCGAGAACCTGCGCGTGCGCACCACGCTGCTGGGCCTTCCCGAGAGCCGCATAGATGAGGTGCTCGCCGCCGTGGACCTCGCGGACACCGGGAAGAAGCGCGCCGGGCGCTTCTCGATGGGCATGCGACAGCGCCTGGGGCTCGCGCTGGCGCTGATCGCCCGGCCACGCCTGCTCGTGCTCGACGAGCCCACCAACGGCCTCGACCCCATCGGCATCGAGGAGCTGCGCGACCAGATCCGCGGCTTCGCGGCGGCGGGTACGACGGTGATCGTCTCGAGCCACATCCTCTCCGAGGTGCAGCAGATGGCGGACACCATCGGCATCATCTGCGGGGGGCGTCTCGCCTACGAGGATGCGCTTCGGCCCGGGCAGGACCTCGAGGAACTCTTCATGAGCTTCTGCCGGGAAGGGCGACGAGCGCGCGGGGAGGTGGCGGCATGACGGGCGAGAAAGGCGGCCTGCTCGCGGGTCTGCGAGCCGAGGCCCTGAAGTCGCGCCACGCGGCGCCGGTTCGCCTGGCCGTGCTCATGGCGCTGCCGATGCCGCTGCTCGGCGCGATGCCCTACCGGGGCGTGCAGATCTTCAGCGCGTGGAACTACTGGTACGCGCTCTTCCTGCCCGTGTCTCTCTCGCTCGTGGTGGCGTGCGTCGCGCGGGCGGACGCTCGCACGCGGATGCGGGGGCTTCTGGGCCTGGGCTTCCCGCTCGGACGCGCCTGGTGGGCCAAGGCGCTCTGGTGCCTCGCGCTCTGCACGCTCTCGAACCTCGTGGTCTTCGGCATCTACCTCGCGGGATCGGCGTTCTCCTCGCAGGGCCTCACGGCCGCGGGCACGCTCACGATGCTCCTCTGCGCGCTCGTCAACACGGTGACCGCGGCGTGGATGATCCCCGCAGGGCTCTTCCTCACGGCGCGGTTCGGCATGCTCGCGGGCATCTTCTGCCCGCTCGTCGCGCAGCTCATGGGCTGTCTCTTATACACATCTGACGCTGCCGACGATC
>CABSNA010000093.1 GCA_902478865.1 uncultured Collinsella sp. | reverse complement strand
GTCTTTGGGCGCCTTCTCCAACCCGCCGCTCACCACGGTGCATGTTCCCAAGCACGAGGTGGGCGAGATCGCAGTGCGCCGCCTGGTGGGTAACATCCGCAATCCCAAGAGCTATACCTGCAAGACGGCCGTGTCGACCTATTTTGTCGAGCGCCAGAGCGTGCGTGAAATCTAGGCGGAACGGCGCCAGGCCTCAGAGCGGAAAAGTCCGTCAAAGGCAACCATACATAACGCTACCAAGAGAGGGTCCTTCGGGGCCCTCTTTTTGTTGCCCTTGTATGTTCAGACTGTTTACATACCGTTTAGGCTGATT
This sequence comes from uncultured Collinsella sp., assembly GCA_902478865.1. Classification (GTDB taxonomy): domain Bacteria; phylum Actinomycetota; class Coriobacteriia; order Coriobacteriales; family Coriobacteriaceae; genus Collinsella. Next base: position 5,304 of record CABSNA010000093.1, on the reverse strand, counting down.
TCTCTACCGTTTACGAGCATTTCGCGTTAAACTTCTAAACAGTAGAGTAAAAAATTTAGTAAACAGAACAAAACGAAACATGCGTCTGTTTACTGAACATGTGATTAGGGGAGGACGTACATGGACAAGATCAAGCTCGGCTTTGTGCCCACGCGCCGCAGTATCTTTAGCGCGCCGGACGCGATCAAGTATCGCGGCCTTACGGCTGATCGCCTGCGCGAGATCGGCGTCGACATCGTGGATATCGATGACATCAATGACGAGGGCCTGCTGTTCGACGACAGCCATATCGAGCCTATCGTCAAGAAGTTCCGCGCCGAGGGCGTCGATGGCATCATGCTGTGCCATGCCAACTTTGGCACCGAGTACGTTTGCGCTCGCCTTGCCCGCGAGCTCGGCCTGCCCGTGCTACTGTGGGGCCCGCGCGACGAGCGCCCCGAGCCCGACGGCACCCGTCTGCGCGATAGCCAGTGCGGCCTGTTCGCCACCGGCAAGGTCCTGCGCCGCTTCCAGGTGCCCTTTACCTACATGACCAACTGCCGTCTGACCGACCCCGAGTTCGAGCGCGGCGTCTGGGACTTCCTGGCCGTGTGCAACGTGGTCAAGACCTTCAAGCACACCCGCATCCTGCAGATGGCCACCCGTCCGTTCGACTTCTGGTCGACCATGTGCAACGAGGGCGAGTTGCTCGAGAAGTTCAACATCCAGCTTTCGCCCATTCCCATGACCGAGCTTGTCCAGGCCGTGCGCGACGCCCAGGCCGACGAGCAGGCCATGGCCGCCATGCTTGCCCACATCAACGACAGCTTTGAGATCTGCATCCCCGAGGACAAGGTCCCCGCGGTTGCCGGTCTTGCCATCGCCATGAAGCGCCTGGTCGAGAAGTACGGCTGCAATGCCGGTGCCATTCAGTGCTGGAACGCTCTACAGGACGAGCTGGGCATTATGCCCTGCGCCGCCAACGCCATCCTCAACGAGATGGGTATCCCTATCGTATGCGAGACCGATATCCACGGCGCCATCACAGCGCTGATGGTCGAGGCCGCCGACCTGGGCCGTCACCGCGGCATGTTCGCCGACTGGACCGTGCGCCATCCCGATAACGAGAACGGCGAGCTGCTGCAGCACTGCGGCCCCTGGCCCTGCAGCTGCGCCGCCGTCAAGCCCAAGCTCACCTACCCGCTGGCTTTCGACCACCCCGGTGCGCTGACGGCCGAGGCCAAGCACGGCGACCTCACCCTTGCCCGCTTTGACGGCGACAACGGCGAGTACTCGCTGCTGCTGGGCAACGCCCGCGGCATCGACGGCCCGGCCGGCATGGGCACCTATCTGTGGGTCGAGGTCGACAACCTCAAGCGCCTCGAGGCCAAGATCGTCGAGGGTCCCTACATCCACCACTGCGTCGCTATTCACGCCAACGTAGTGCCGGTGCTCTACGAGGCGTGCAAGTACATCGGCATCCAGCCCGACCTATACGACCCCATCGAAGAAGACGTTAAAGCCTACCTGCGAGGAGAGTAGAAATGGCAACTATCGAAGAGCTTGAGTCCCTGCGTTGGGATCTTCGCCGCGATTGCGTCGATATCATCATGGCTGGCGCTGGCGGCCACATCGGCGGCGACATGTCGGTGATCGACGCGCTCATGACCCTCTACGCCAACCACCTCAACATTTCGCCCGAGACCGTCGACGATCCCAACCGCGACCGCTTCGTGCTCTCTAAAGGTCACGCCATGGAGGCCTACTACGCGGTGCTCTGCCACGAGGGCTATCTTGACCTCGACGACGTCAAGGCCCGCTTCTCCAAGTTCGGCAGCCCCTACATCGGCCACCCCAACAACAAGCTCAAGGGCATCGAGATGAACTCCGGCTCGCTGGGTCACGGCCTGCCCGTTGCCGTGGGCATGGCGCTCGCCGGCAAGATGGACGGCCGCGACTACCGCGTCTACACCATCATGGGCGACGGCGAGCTTGCCGAGGGCTCGGTCTGGGAGGGCGCCATGAGCGGCGGCAACTACCAGCTCGATAACCTGTGCGCGCTCGTGGATCGCAACCGCCTGCAGATCAGCGGCAGCACCGAGGACGTCATGAAGCAGGATTCGCAGGAGGAGCGCTGGGCTGCCTTTGGGTGGAACGTGCTGTCCATTCCGGGCAACGACGTCCAGGCGATTGACGCTGCGCTGACGCTTGCTGCCGAGACCAAGGGAAAGCCCACGGTCATCATCCTCAACACGGTGAAGGGCTACGGCTCGTCCGTCATGGAGGACAAGGCCAGCTGGCATCACCACCTGCCCAACGATGAGGAATATGCCCAGATCATCGCCGATTTCGCTGCCCATAAGGAGGCCATCAATGGCTAACAAGATCGCCAATCGCAAGGTTATCTGCGACACGCTGCTCGAGGCCGCGAAGACCGATAAGGATATCGTCGTCCTGTGCTCCGACTCCCGCGGCTCCGCGTCGCTCACGCCGTTCTTCGATCAGTATCCCCAGCAGTCCGTTGAGGTCGGCATCGCCGAGCAGGACCTGGTGAGCATCGCCGCCGGTATGGCTTCGTGCGGCAAGAAGGCCTGGGCCGCTTCGCCGGCGTCCTTTGTGACCACGCGCTCGTATGAACAGTGCAAAGTCGACGTCTCGTACTCCAACACCAACGTCAAACTCATCGGCATCTCGGGCGGCGTGTCCTACGGCGCCCTGGGTATGAGCCACCACTCCGCGCAGGATATCGCCGCTATGAGCGCGATTCCCAACATGCGCGTGTATCTGCCGAGCGACCGCTTCCAGACCGCCGAGCTCGTGCGCGCCTTGGTAGCCGATAACAAGCCGGCCTATATCCGCGTGGGGCGCAATCCGGTCGAGGACGTGTACACCGAGGACGAGTGCCCGTTCCAGATGGATCGCGCCACCTGGGTGCGCCGCGGCACCGATGTGACGCTCGTCGCCACCGGCGAGATGGTCCGCCATGCCGTGGATGCCGCCGACCTGCTGGCCGAGCAGGGCATCTTGGCAACGGTGCTCGACATGTACTGCGTCAAGCCGCTCGATGCCGAGGCCGTGATTGAGGCAGCCGGTGCCACGCGCGCCGTTGTGACGGTCGAGGAGCACAGCCCCTTCGGCGGCCTGGGCTCTATGGTCGCACAGGTGGTGGGTGAGCATTGCCCGCGTCCGGTCAAGTGCCTCTCCCTGCCCGATGCGCCGGTCATCACCGGCACGAGCCCCGAGGTCTTTGCACACTACGGCCTGACGGGCGAGGGAATCGCCAAGACGGTCGCCGACTTCCTCGGCAACTAGTAGACACAGACACTGCGCGGCCGCCAAGCACCGCATCTTGCCGTTCAAACCGTCGCTTGCGTACGCAAAGTACGCGGCGCTCCTCTCTCACGGCAATCTGCGGCACTTGGTGGCCGCTCGCTCCTTGTCCGTCAGTCTGTCTTTGATTTGGCGGAAGGAATGGGAGAGTACATGAGCAAATACATCATCGGAATCGATCAATCCACGCAGGGCACCAAGGCGCTGCTGGTGGACGAGGGCGGCCATCTGATTCATCGTGCCGATCGCTCGCATCGTCAGATCGTCAACGAGGCCGGCTGGGTGAGCCATGATCCGGCCGAGATTGCCGCCAATGTGCTGGCCGTGGCGCGTGCCGTGGTGGAGGAGACCGGGGTCGACCCGGCCGACGTCGCCGGCATCGGCATCTCCAACCAGCGCGAGACCACCGTTGCCTGGAACCGCACGACGGGCGAGCCGCTGTGCGACGCCGTGGTGTGGCAGTGCGCCCGCGCCCGCGAGCTGTGCGACAAGCTGGCCGCGCGCGAGGGTGTGGCCGACCTGGTGCGCGACACGACGGGTCTGGTACTCTCGCCCTACTATCCGGCGGGCAAGATGGCCTGGATTCTCGCGAACGTTCCCGCGGCTGCCGAGGCCGCGGCAGCGGGCGAGCTGTGCCTGGGCACCATCGATGCCTGGGTGGTCTGGACGCTCACGGGCGGCGCGGAGTTCCGCTGCGACTGGTCTAACGCCAGCCGCACGCAGCTCTTTGACCTGCGCCGTGGCTGCTGGAGCGAGCCAGTGTGCGAGGCCTTTGGCGTCGACGTGGCCTGCCTGCCGCAGGTGACCGATTCCGATGGCCTGTTCGGCACGACGGACCTGGGCGGCTTTTTGCCGGCGCCCGTGCCCATTCACGGCGTGCTGGGTGACAGTCATGCCGCCTTGTTCGCGCAGGGCTGCCACAGCCGCGGTATGGCCAAGGCGACCTATGGCACCGGCAGCTCGGTCATGATGAACGTCGGCGACGAGTTCGTTGCCAGCTCGCACGGGCTTTCGAGCTCGCTCGCATGGCGTATGGACGGCGTGACCGAGTACGTGCTCGAGGGCAACGTGAGCTACGCCGGCGCCGTTAAGACGTGGCTGCGCGATGATCTGGAACTCATCAATAACCCCGAGGAGGTTACCGATCTGTGCTACGCCGCCAATCCGGCGAGCCGCGTCTACTTTGTGCCGGCGTTTACCGGTTTGGGCGCGCCGCACTGGGCGAGTGACGCCGAAGGCTGCGTCTTTGGCATGACGCGCACCACGGGTCGCGCGGAATTCGTGAAGGCCGCCGACGAGTCGATCGCCTATCAGATCTTTGACGTGATCGATGCGATGGTCGAGGATTCGGGCGCGGCATTGGCCGAGCTTCGTGTTGATGGCGGTCCCACGCGCGACGCGTACCTGATGCAGTTTGAGAGCGACTTGGTTGGTTCGCCCATTCGCATCGCGAGCAACGACGAGATGAGCGGTCTGGGTGCGGCCTGGGCCTGCGGCATTGCGCTGGGCATGTACACGCGCGATGTCGTCGACGTCTACGGTGCCCGCGGCATCGTGGAGCCTGTCATGACCGCCGACGAACGCACCAAAAAGATCGCCGGCTGGCGCCACGCTGTCAAATCAACAATTGCATACACTGCCTAGCATGATTTTTCCGGGACGGGGATTAAAAACTCATTGGTCCTCGTCCCAGGTAGCTTATTTGGGACGGGGCTTTTTTGACTGGTATGATTGGTGCGACCATTCGAACCAGCTAAAAGAGCCCCGTCCCAAATTGACTACCGAGAGGATCTGCTATGGAGCGCATCGCGAGTTTTTCCGTTGACCATCTGCTGCTTGAGCCCGGCGTGTATGTGAGCCGCATTGACCGCGATTCGGCGACCGGTGCCGCCGTCACCACCTTTGATCTGCGCCTGACCACGCCCAACAAGGAGCCGGTCATGAACACGGCCGAGTGCCACACCATCGAGCACCTGGGCGCGACGTTCCTTCGCA
>CABSNA010000092.1 GCA_902478865.1 uncultured Collinsella sp. | reverse complement strand
CAGCCACAGTCCTCGCAGTAGAACACGGGGATGCGGTGGCCCCACCACAGCTGACGGCTGATGCACCAGTCCTTAAGGTTCTCCATCCAGGTGGTGTAGGTCTGCGTCCAGCGCGCGGGGTGGAAGGTCACCTTGCCGGAGTTGACGGCGTCGAGCGCCGGCCCCTTGAGCTTGTCGACGGCCACAAACCACTGCTCGGACAGCCACGGCTCCAGGGCGGAGTCGCAACGGTAGCAGTGCATGACGGAGTGGTCGAGCTCTTCGACGTGGTCGAGCAGACCGTGCTCGTCGAACCACTTGACGACGGCCTCGCGGCACTCGTCGCGGTTCATGCCGGTAAACTCACCGTAGCCCTCGACGACCACCGCGTGCTCGTCGAAGATGTTGATCTGTGGCAGGTCGTGGGCCTGACCCATGGCGTAGTCGTTGGGGTCGTGGGCCGGGGTGACCTTAACGAAGCCGGAACCGAAGTTGGCGTCGACATGCCAATCCTCAAAGATGGGAATCTCGCGGTCGACGATGGGGAGCTTGACGGTCTTACCCACGAAGGCGGCCTTCTCGGGATCCTTCGGGGAAACGGCAACGCCCGTGTCGCCGAGCATGGTCTCGGGGCGCGTGGTGGCGACGACGATGTAGTCCTGGCCGTTGACCGGCTCGGTCAACGGGTAGCGCAGGTGCCACAGGTGGCCCTTCTCGTCCTTATACTCGGCCTCGTCGTCCGAGATGGCGGTGGTGCAGTTGGGGCACCAGTTGACGATGCGCTTGCCGCGATAGATCAGGCCGTCGTGGTACCAGTCGCAGAAGACCTTACGCACGGCCTGGGCGTAATCCTCGTCCATGGTGAAGCGCTCGTTATCGAAGTCGACGGAGCAGCCCATGCGCTTGATCTGCTCGACGATGATGCCGCCGTACTCGTGGGTCCAATCCCAGCAGGCGTCGACAAACTTGTCGCGACCGATCTCCAGGCGGCTGATGCCCTCGCTCTTGAGCTTCTTGTCGACCTTGGTCTGCGTGGCGATACCGGCGTGATCGGTGCCCAGCACCCAGCGCGTGGACTTGCCGCGCATGCGGGCCATACGGATGATGGCGTCCTGGATGGAGTCGTCGGTGGCATGACCCATGTGGAGCTTGCCGGTCACGTTGGGAGGCGGAATGGTGACGGTGCAGTCGCCCACGCCCTCACGGCGCTTGTAGTAGCCGCCGTCAAGCCACTTCTGCAGGATCGCCGGCTCGTTGGTCGACGGATCGTAGTTCTTGGGCATTTCTTCCATATATCTCTCCCTTGCCCATCGGGGAGGAATGTAGGCCCGATTTTCGCTCGGTCAGGTCCTGGGCTCGCTCGAAGACCACATTAAGTGGTCTTCGGCTCGTGCGGAATCTACGAAAATCGGGCCTACATTCCTCCCCTTAGGTATCGATTACTTCAGTCTGAATGACTTCGCTGAGGCTTAAACAAACACACAGAATAACACAGGTAGTTGGGGTTGTTGCACATATATAAAATAGCCTCCGACCGCGGGTGGTCAGAGGCTATTGGCAAACACGTTTTTTGGCTGGTTTAGCCGTAAATGCGCTGGGGCTGTTCTTCGCCCTTGACGGCGGCTTCGGTTACGACGACCTTGGCTACGCCCTCCTCGCTGGGGAGGTCGAACATCGTCTGCTGCAGCACATCCTCGCAGATGGCGCGCAGACCGCGGGCGCCGGTCTTGCGGGCAAGCGCCATGCGGGCGATCTCGTGCAGCGCCGCGTCCTCAAACTCAAGCTCAACGTCCTCGAGCTGGAACATCTTGCGGTACTGGCGCACCACGGCGTTCTTGGGCTCGGTCAGGATTGACACCAGGTCGTCCTCGTCGAGCGCCTGCGTCTGGGTGACGACGGGCGTGCGGCCCACAAACTCGGGGATCATTCCAAAGGCGTTGAGGTCCTGCGGGAGCACCTGACGCAGCAGGTCGTTCTCGTCGACCGAGGTGGGGCCGGCGATCTCGGAGTTAAAGCCCACGCCCTTGTTGCCTACGCGATCGGCGATGATCTTATCCAGACCCACAAAGGCACCGCCGCAGATGAACAGAATGTTCGTCGTGTCGATCTGCAGCAGCTCCTGCTGGGGATGCTTGCGGCCGCCGGTGGGCGGAACGCTTGCCACCGTGCCCTCAAGAATCTTGAGCAACGCCTGCTGAACGCCCTCGCCCGAGACATCACGGGTGATGGAAAGGTTCTCGGCCTTGCGGGCAATCTTGTCGATCTCGTCCACGTAGATAATGCCAACCTGCGCGCGCTCGATATCACCGTCGGCGGCGTTGATGAGCTTGAGCAGGATGTTCTCCACGTCCTCACCCACGTAACCGGCCTCGGTAAGCGCGGTGGCGTCGGCGATGGCAAACGGCACCTCGAGGATGCGCGCGAGCGTCTGGGCAAGCAGGGTCTTACCGGTACCGGTGGGACCAAGCAGCAAAATATTGGACTTGGCGAGCTCCACCTCGTCCATATCATCGTCGAGCTGCGCGTCCAAACCGTCGTCAAAGGCCGAAAGCGCAGCGCCACCCTCGATCACGCGGCGGTAGTGGTTGTACACGGCCACCGACATGGCGCGCTTGGCGTCCTCCTGGCCCATGACATAGGCCGAAAGCTCGGCATAGATCTCGTGCGGCGTCGGCACGTGCGTAATGACCTGGCGGGCATCGTCCTCGAGCTCAAAGCCCTCGGCCTCGGGATCCACGGCAGGCTGAGACGCTGCCTGGCCGTGGTCGTTGAGAAAGCCCGGCAGCTTGCCGTTGCGGGCGGCATCCATAAAGTCCGAAGCCAGCGACTCCTCAAGGATCTCGGAGCAGGCGGCGACGCACTCGTCGCAGATAAAGATATTGGTCGGGCCCTTTACAAGGCGGCGCACCTGGCCCTGCTCTTTTCCGCAGAAGGAGCAGCGAATGGGGTTGCCGTTCTCGTCAAAGTTGTCCTGCATGTTACCAGCCATCCTAGGCGTCCTTCGCGGCCAAGTCGCGCGAGGTGACGATACGGTCGATCAGGCCGTAGTCGAGGGCCTCGGCAGCGGTCAGGTAGTTGTCGCGCTCGGTATCGGCCTGGACCTTCTCGATGGGCTGGCCCGAAGCATCGGACAGGATCTGGTTGAGCTCGCGACGGGTCTTCTTGATCTCCTCGGCCACGATCTCGATTTCGGTCTGCTGACCCTGGGCACCGCCGCTGGGCTGGTGAATCATGACCTTGGAGTGCGGCAGGCAGAAGCGCTTGCCCTTGGCGCCGGCCGAAAGCAGCACGGCGGCCATGGACGCGGCCATGCCCACGCAAATGGTGGAGACCTGCGGCTTAATGAAGTTCATGGTGTCCAGAATCGCCAGGCCGGAGTAGACCTCGCCACCGGGCGAATTGATGTAGAGCGAGATATCCTTCTCGGCATCCTGGCTCTCAAGATGCAGCAGCTGGGCAACGACCAGGTTGGCGCTGACGGAGTTGATCTCCTCGCCCAAGAAGATGATGCGGTCGTTGAGCAGGCGCGAATAGATATCGTAGCTGCGCTCGCCGCGCGGCGTCTGCTCGATAACGTATGGCACGAGGGCGGAATCGAACTTGGCGATCATACGCATCTCCATTTCTCTCTTGCGGACCAAATTGGTTCTAGATAAACGTACGGTGCCCGCATGCTATGCATTGGCTGGCACCGTACGAAGCAACCGGATAACCGGCTTATAACTTTACCCCATCACGGGCGCACACATGCGCTCGCGGGCAAGGTGGCGAGAATTACTCGGCGTCCTTGGCGGTCTCGTCGACCTCGGTCACCTTGGCGTTCTCGACCAGGTGGTCGACGGCCTTGGAGCGACGGATGGACTCGCGGACGGCAGGCATGCGGCCATCGGCGATGAACTCGGCCTTGGAAGCCTCGACGTCCTTGACGCCGGCCTTCTCGAACTCGGCGTTGATGTCGTCCTCGGTGACCTCGATCTTGAGCTCACGGGCTAGGGCGTCGAGAGCCAGGGACTCACGGGCAACGTCGTTGGCCTGCTTGTGCAGGTCGCCGATGAACTGCTCCATGGTCAGACCAGAAGCGGGCAGCCAGGTGTCCAGCGTCATGCCGCGGGCAGCGAGGTTGGACAGGAAGTTCTGGCCAAGCTCCTCAAAGACGGACTGCTCGTAGTCGGCATCCATCTCGTCGAGCTGCAGACGCTCGGCGAGAGCGGAGACGCAACGGTTCTCCTTCTCGGCCGGCAGGCGGGAAGCCTTGTCCTGCTCGATCTCGATCTTGATGGCGTCGCGCATGGCATCGATGCTGTCGAAGCCAAAGTCGGACTTGACGAGCTCGTCGGTGAGCTCGGGGGTGTTGCGGACCTTGATACCCTTGACGGTGACCTCGACGGTGTGGGTCTCGGCCTCCTCGCCCTCCTCGACCTCGTCGGTCCAGGTGACGGTCTTAACGTCGTCAACGTTAGCGCCGATCAGGGCCTCGTTGAACTCCTTGGGGTTGCTGTCGCTACCGGCGATGAGCATGCGGCCCTCGGCGGCAAAGTTGTCGGCGTTCTCGACGGCCTTGAGGTCGACGGTGACGTAGTCCTCGGCCTCGACGGCGCGACCCTCGACGTCCTCGAAGGTGGCACGGTAGTTGAGGAGCATCTCGACCTGGTTGTTAATCTCGGACTCGGTGACCTCCGCAGGAGGCATCTCGATCTCGACAGCGTCGAAGGAGGAGAGCTCAGCAGCAGGACGCAGGGAGAACTCGACGGTGTAGGTGTAGTCCTCGTGATCCTTGGCGAGGTCGAGCTCCTTGTAGTCACCGTTCTTGGTGGGGACGATGTCCAGCTCGTTGAGGACGGCGGGCTCGTTGGCGGCGATCAGGTCGTTGGTGGCCTGAGCGAGGGTAGCCTCGGCGCCAAGAGCGGAGTCGATGACCGGACGGGGGGCCTTGCCGGCACGGAAGCCCGGGAAGCGGTACTTCTTGGCGGTGTCCTTGTAAGCCTTCTTAATCGCGGCGTCGACGTCGGCGGCCGGGATGGTGACCGTAGCGGTGAGCTTGGCGTCCTTGACGTCAGAAGCGGTGATGTTCAACACGTTCCTCCTCATACTGCCCAGCTTATCTGAGGTGCTGGTACCTTTATGCAACAAAGAGTCGCGACGGCCGAAGCCGACGCAGATGCGTTGGTGCGGGCGAAAGGACTCGAACCTTCACGGGAATCCCACCAGAACCTAAATCTGGCGCGTCTACCAATTCCGCCACGCCCGCATGAGCGCACAGACTAGGAATGATAGCAGATACGAACGACAAGCGCACGCACACCTTTTACAAGCTCACGACCTCACCACGAGTGCAAAAGGCGGGACGAGTTACCCCGCCCCGCCAATTACGACTTGTTCGCTGACCCGCTACTCCCCCAGCAGGGCCTTCTCGGGCGTGATCGGCAGCGAGCGAACCTGGTGGCCGGTGGCGTGCGCCACGGCCGAGGCAACGGCGGCGAGCGGCGTGTTGATGACGACCTCGCCGATCGACTTGGCGCCAAACGGGCCCGTCGGCTCGTAGCTCGGCTCAAAGGCCACGCGAATGCTGCCGATATCCAGGCGCGTGGGCAGCTTGTAGCTCATAAAGTTGCCGGTGCGCAGGCGGCCGCGATCGTCATGCTCGACAATCTCGTAGAGCGCGTGACCGATGCCCTGGGCGATACCTGTCTCTTATACACATCTGACGCTGC
>CABSNA010000091.1 GCA_902478865.1 uncultured Collinsella sp. | reverse complement strand
TAATCTTAAGCCTGCCAACCCCGTCGAAAGGACACCATGCCTCAGACTTACACTTTCGCCTCGTGGAACGTCAACGGCCTGCGCGCCGTGCTCAAAAAGGACCCGAGCTTTATCCAGGTCGCGCAAGAACTCGACGTCGATATCCTGGCGCTGCAGGAGACAAAGCTACAGGAGGGCCAGGTCGATATCGACCTGCCCGGCTATCACCAAACCTGGAGCTACGCCGAGCGTAAAGGCTATTCGGGCACCGCGGTCTTTAGCCGCCAGGAACCGCTGCGCGTGCTACGCGCCGACGCGCTGCTACCCTACGCCGGCGAGGGCGAGGCGGCCGAGCTCGTGGCGCAGGCCGCGACCGAGGGCCGCGTCTGCGCGCTCGAGTTCGACAAGTTTTGGTTTGTCGACGTCTATACGCCCAACGCGCAAAACGAACTCGCCCGCATCGATGTGCGTATGGCCTGGGACGATGCCTACCGCGGCTTTTTGAACGCGCTCGAGCGCGAGACCGGCAAACCCGTCGTAACCTGCGGCGACTTTAACGTGGCGCACGAGGAGATCGACCTTAAGAACCCCAAGTCCAACCGCGGCAACGCCGGCTTTTCGGACGAGGAGCGCGGCAAGTTTACTGAGCTGCTCGACGCCGGTTTTACCGACACCTGGCGCGCGGCCAATCCGGACGTCGAGGGCGTCTACAGCTGGTGGAGCTACCGCTTTAATGCCCGCAAGAACAACGCAGGCTGGCGCATCGACTACTTCCTGGTAAGCGACGCAATCGCCGGCAATGTGCGCGACACCGGTATCCGTGGCGACATCTTCGGCAGCGACCACTGCCCCGTCACCCTCACCCTAGAGCTCTAACCCCAACTGATCCCTCGGGGACGGAAGAAAACGGATCATCTGACCTCGTCCCCCTATAAGTTGCGGTGGAATAGCTCCTGCTTCGGCCCCAAACAGCCAAAAACGAGAACTATTCCACCGCAAGTTCGTAAGGGAACGCAACCAGCCCTACAGTCCGTACTTCACGACGACGCGGTTGATCCGTCGACACCAGGGCCTGTACAGGGCGGCTAAGAACACGCAGGTCGCGAGGCCGTGTGTGATATCGAACGGCACTGCCGTGGCAAGACGCGCCACGGCGCCCGCCCACGTGAGCGGCTGCACAAAACCGATGATGTCGTAGGCGTTGATTACCACGCCGTAGAGCAGGCCCGATGCAAAGCCGTACGCCATCAGCGCCGGCATGCGCACAGCTCCATCCGCACGGCCGAACGCGCCCGCATGCGCCAGCGCGCCGCCAACATAGCCAACCAGGCCCCAGGCATACATCTGCCATGGCGTCCACATGCCCTGTCCAAAAAAGAAGTTGCTGGTCAGCGCCGCCAGCGCACCGACCATAAAGCCGTTACGACGACCGAGCGTCGCCCCGGCGATAATGGCGATGGCGCTCACGGGTTTAAAGTCGGGAATGGGGCCAAACAAGATGCGCCCCGCCGCGGCCAACGCCGCCAAAACCAGCGTTGGCATAATCTGGCGCAGGCCCGGTCGCGACGCCTCGTAGCCCGCAAAGAACAACGCAAGCACCAGCGCCACCACGACAAGCATGGCAAGCGCCGCCTGCTCAACGCCCGCCAGCAACGCCGCGGCCATTACCGCCGGCACCGCCAGCAGCAGTGGGATCTCCAGTTTTGCTAGTAGGCGCGAGACGCGATAATCCGTCATCCCATCACGCCCTATAAAACACGTTGTCGGCAAAAAAGTCGGTCGGCGGCTCCATGCAGGCAATCTCACCGTCGAACATCATGGCAATGTCATCGGCAACCTGCTCGGCAAAATCCAGGTCGTGCGTGGCCATGATGACGGTGCCGCCAGTCTTCGCATGGTCACGCAGAGCGCGGGCAATGATGCGGCGGCTGGCCAGGTCTAGACCCTTGGTGGGCTCATCGAGCAATAGCAGCTCGGGGCCAATCAGAAGCAGCTTTGCCAACGCAAGCAGTTGACGCTGTCCGCCCGAAAGATCGTACGGATGGCGCCCATCCAGGCCCGACAGCCCCAGGCTCGCCGCGCGCTCCCGCGCCGCAGCCTCGTCATATCCGCAGGTCGAAGCCCATTCCATCAGCTCGTCGCGCACCGTCTCGGCAACCAGCAACGCCTTGGGGTTCTGAGGCAGCAGCGCTGCCGATCCCGCCCCGCGCTCCATATGCCCACGCTGCAACTTGACCGTCTTGGCCAGCACCGAAAGCATTGTCGACTTCCCGCAGCCGTTACCACCCACAACCGCATGCACCGCGCCAGCCGAGCGTCAGATGTGTATAAGAGACAGGCCGGACGCCCGATCGTAGCGAAACCAGCTCCCTGCCAGGGTGGTAGCCGGCCCAGCGCGCATTTTTGGGAGTATTCGGCATCCACCGGCGCGCGATGGCGCCCCCGAGTCACCCTGCGGCAGTATTTGCGCCCCAAATTCAGCCGATTTGTCCGATTTCAGTCCTTTTTTTGCACCCGGAGCGCCCCCGCGCGGGTCCAAAGAGCCCGGCTGGCCACTGGCGCTGCTGAAAACTCCGTTTTTTGCACGCCGCGAGGCACCCCACCCCGGCACCTCGCCAGAAAACAGCTCTTCACGGTGCCCCAGGGAGGCAATGTCAGCCACCTCGCACACGCGTCCGTCCTCAATCCGGTACGCGCACGTCGCGTATTCGAGCATCGGGCGCGGCTGGTGCGTTGCCACAACAACCGTGCAACCCAACTCGCGATTCACGCGAAACAGCGCATGCAGAAAACTCTTCTCGGCAACGGGATCCAGTTGGGACGTGGGCTCGTCGAGCAGCAGCACGCGTGGGCGCAACGCCAGCACAGCCGCCAGCGACAGCAGCTGTTTGCGTCCGCCCGAAAGCGTATCGGTATCGCGGTGGAGCCAATCCTCCAACCCAAAGAAATAGCTGGTCTCGGCCACGCGACGGCGCATCTCATCACGCGACATGCCTAGGTTTTCCAGGCCAAACGCCATCTCGTGCCACACGGTTTCGCACACGATCTGGTTCTCGGGGTCCTGAAACACATAGCACACACGCTCCGCGGACGCCCGGACATCCATGTCGGCAACGCTCTCGCCCAGCACGAACAGCTCGCCAGCGCATTCACCCGTCGGCGAAATCTCGGGCTTGAGCAGCGAGAGCAGCGTCGACTTGCCCGACCCGGTACCGCCAACGAGCAGTGCAAACGCACCTTGGGGGACAGACCAGTCGAGCCCGTCGAGCACCAGCGCCTCAGCCCCGGGGTAGGTAAAGCTCAGGCCCCGTACCTCAATCGCGGGTACATCAGAGCCGCACGCCACGCCCGTTACCGAGCAGCTATCCAACTGGGTCATCAGCCAAACCTCTTCTCGTCAATCGCGTACAGCACGCAGGGCAGCGCCATCCAGGCCGCATATACGACATAGCCCAGCCACGGCGCCGGCACCGATAGTTGCGGGTAAAACGAATACTGCGCCATCGCGGTCCACGCCACTGCCGTCGTGGCCACGCCAAACAGCGCAAGCCCAACCAGCGCGGCAACATCGCCGCGCCCCAGCCGATACCGCGCGTACGTCGTGCGGCGTGTCGCGGCGCCCCACCCACGGGAGCGCATAGCGTCCGCGCGCTCCAGCGAATCTTCCATGCCCCAGCCCATCAACACACTCGACGCCCGCAGGCGCGAGCGCACGGGGTCGGCCGGCGCGCGGCCAGGCACATCAATCGCATCCTGCACCGCCAGCACCGTACGACCGCGGCGCAAAAACTGCGGGATAAGCCGCATGCACATCGAGATCATGAGTGCGATCACCGGCGCGGCGTTACCCAAAAGCGCAAGCACCTTGTCGTAGCCAAGCATCGATGCCGCGGCCTCAAACCACAGCACGCTCGCCACAAATAGCCCGCCCATGCACAGGCCGTAAACCATGCTCTCTAGATACACCGCACGCATGCCAATACGGAACAGCTCCGTCGAGCCCGAGGCGCTAAACAGCGGATTGAGCACCGCGATGATCAAAATCACCGGCAGCTGCCAGCGAAGCGCCCCCAACGTGCGCGCGGCGCCGCGCGTCGCAAACCCGTACGCCAGCCCGCCCGCAAGCGACAGCGCAATCAGCACCGGCTGCATCGAGAACATAGTGAGTCCCAGCGTCAGCACCATGTAGAGCGCTGGCACCGCCGGATGCGACATCGAAAATGCCGCGACGGGTTCGTTGCCCGATTCCTCTCGCATGATGTCCACGGGCACCCCCATCCTCTCGCTCAAACGCCAACGCCGCAGCGCCGCCGCCATGCACAGCCAGCGCAAACACCACGCCGGCAGCAGCGACATCGGCCGTCACGCGCCAATCGCTACGCGCTCATCATATGCCTGCGGTATCATATTGCGCCGTGTATCGTTTCCAAACACACGTCTCTATAACGTAACAGGAGATCACATGGACGCAACCGCAATTATCCTCGCCGCCGGCGAGGGCACCCGCATGAAGTCGAACCACTGCAAGGTTTCGCACAAGATCCTGGGCAAGCCCATGGTCCAGTGGATCGTCGACGCCACCATCAAGGCCGGCTGCAGCCGCGTCGTGGTCGTCATCGGCAGCCACGCCGACGAGATGCGCGCCCTTATCGACGGCGCCTACGCCAACAGCGCCACCAAGGTCGAGTGCGTCGAGCAGACCGAGCGCCTGGGCACCGGTCACGCCGTGAAGGTCGCGCTCGAGGCCTGCGGCATCACGCAAGGCCCCGTCGTCGTGCTCAACGGCGACCTGCCGCTCATCACCGCCGACACCGTCGCCAAGTTCGCGCAGACCGTCGCTACCGGCGAGCTCGCCTGCACCGTCATGACCATGACCCCGCCCGACCCCTTCGGCTACGGCCGCATCAAGCTGGGCGCCGACGGCCAGATTGAGCGCATCATCGAGCAGAAGGACTGCACGCCCGAGCAGGCCGCCACGCTGCTCGAGTGCAACGCCGGCTGCTACGCCTTTGACGGCGCGCAGCTCGCCGCCCACATTAACGAGATCGGCAACGACAACGCGCAATCCGAGTACTACCTGCCCGACATGCTCGAGATCCTCAAGGGTCACGGCCAGGCGGTCTCCATCTTCCACTGCGATGACTACCGCGACGGCCTGGGCGTCAACAGCCGCATCCAGCTCGCGCAGCTCACCGCCATTGCGCGCGACCGCATCAACGAGCACTGGATGGCCGAGGGCGTCACGTTCATCGATCCCACGCAGGCCTGGATCGGCCCCGATGCCACCATCGGCCGCGACACCGTCGTGTGGCCGCAGACGCATCTGATCGGCCACGTCACCGTGGGCGAGGAATGCCAGCTCGGCCCCAACAGCCGCCTCACCGACACCACCGTCGGCAGCGGCTGCACCATCGATGAGACCATCGCCATCGAAGCCGTCATCGAGAACGGCGTCGACTGCGGCCCGCGCGCCTACCTGCGCCCGGGCACCCACATGCTCGACGGCTCCAAGGCCGGCACGCACGTGGAGATCAAGAAGTCCACGATCGGCGAGGGCTCCAAGGTGCCGCACCTGTCCTACATCGGCGACACCACCATGGGCTCCGGCGTCAACGTGGGCGCGGGCTCTATCACCTGCAACTACGACGGCGTTCACAAGCACAAGACCGTCATCGGCAAGGACGCCTTCATCGGTTCCGACACCATGATGGTCGCGCCCGCCCAGATCGGCGACGGCGCGCTCGTGGCCGCCGGCTCCGTCATCACCGAGCCGGTCCCGGCCGACGCACTCGG
>CABSNA010000090.1 GCA_902478865.1 uncultured Collinsella sp. | reverse complement strand
GGATATCGGACACAGGGGCCGCAAGGGCCCTTACACCAACTTTCTCGACACTACCTCCCTACTGCACGGATGGAGGAAGAAATGCGTTATTCGAGAAAGGTGATTGTCGGATTCATAGTATTGCTTGCCGCCCTGATGTCTCCAAGGTTGGTTTTTGGAGACGACGACTTGGTTCGTGTCACACCGCAAATAGCTGTGGAGCAAGCGCAAGCTTTCTTTGATGACGTATCGGATGAGCCGGTGACCGCTTGTGACCCAGTAAAAATGGTGAATTCCGATGGGGAATCAATCGGGTATATCGTTCGCGCGAAGCGGGATGACGTTAACTATGGCTACGTCGTATTTGATTCAGAGCGATCTTGGTGGATCAGCGAATACTGCTTGGCTCCGAACGCCCCTATGCCCATTGAGAATACAAGCGATGAAATAGCTCTTCTCGCATCCCAAGATGACATCGTTGCTTTGAAATTTGACGAGCTGTCTTTTGGTATTGCAGATCTGGATAATAACGTTGTTTTAGATGAGAAGGGATGCCGGTCAACAGCGGTGTTTTCTGTGGGAAATAGCCGCAGCGGATCTCCAGGCAGGTTCGAGGATGTTTTCGTATCGCCCAAAGACCTGTATAAGCAAGGATATGTCATTGACGCAAGTAAAACAATTTCAGGGATGATAACGCCTACACAATCAGAGGTTATTAAAGAAACGGGGACCTATGCTTGCGATGTGTCTGCAATGTTTGCGGTAAGCAGCCATTATGTAACGCTAAACCGGCTCAAATTGCCAGACTTATATCATGAGCTTTGGCAGTTATCGGGAACATCCGGCGATCCAAATAAGTCATTCGATCAAGCTACGGGCCTTTACTTTACCCAAGGAAGGACTCCATCTCCAAATGCTGCCCCGGCTATTAAGGAGTTCTGTGCTAGGCGCGGGAAAAGGCTTGAGACATCATTTGCTTGGTATCCATCTTGGGATTCTTTCAGGGCAACTGCAGATTCTGGAAATCTCAGTATTTTTTCTGGGACTCTCAGGTCAAGCCATGACGCTCATGCGATGGCTGTTGCGGGATATGTGGCTATGCATAATACATATTCAAATGATAAGAAATATATGCTTGTTGTCTGGGACGGTTGGTTCAATCAGCTGCGTTTTCTTCCATATGACACAACGATTTATATATCGCATGAAGGGACGTATTGTGGAGAGTGACGGCGAAGATGATAGAAAACGCATACGTAAAACGCTGGGGCTTCTTTGCGCATTTCTTGGGATATTGGTTGTCGCGGCCTATCAACCGAGCCCCTCGGTCGTTGGTGGAAAAGATGACGAACATATTTCAGTTGAAGTACAGACGCTGTCGGATATTCATAACGGGCAATTTGAGGCGCTTATGCCAAGTGGTTGCCGTAAGAAAATCGATATGCGCCGTAAGTCAAGTTCCGGATATGTCTCAGGGTTGAAAGCAGGTGATAAATGGATTCTAGTTTTTGTGGAAGATAAGGAACTTGACGGGACTGTTCTGTATCCCCATTCAGCTGAGAAAGTCAAATAAAGTAGACAAGGGGAATGAAGAATGATTGATAGAAAGCAGTTTTTAGGTCTGATGGCAGGGGCTCCTATTTTGATGCGAGCTGGGATGGCAGAAGCCGTGGAGTTGCCGGACGCTCGGAAGCGATTGACGCTCGTGGTCGACACGGTGGTCAGAGATGAAAATGGCAATGAAAAAACGCGAACAAGAAGCAGAGAGACTATTTTCACGCCAGAGAGCGAAATTGTGTCTGCGGACGCTATGGCCGGTGATGTCATAACAATCCAGAGGGAATCAGATGAAACGTTGCCGCTGCTTGCCAAGATTGAGCTCACAGTCGCTTATTATAACGATAAAACAGAAATTGAGATTCGTTCCGGAAAGTACTCGATAGTCCAAACCGATCCGCTTGTGATGTATGCAAACGCTTGGTACGCGCTCATGCAGAAGGATAAATACGTGATGAATAACTTCACGGAAAGCGAAGCATCATATGAAACGGGGTGGGGGCCAACGCCATACGACGCGGAGAAAGATAAGTGGACGTGCGGATCAGGCATGGGTGCGACGATTACGGACTTTATTAACGATTCAACATATAGTTTTGCTATCGACTGTTATATCGAATAGACATGACGGCATAAAACGAATTGGCTTATAAGCATGTCATTACTTAAGCAAAGCTGAAATCTTGGCATCTAGTGCTCGGGACTGCCCAGCTTGGGGTACAACTCAACGTGAACAATGATGGCCCGCCACATGTTTGGCGGGCCTTTGGTTATTTGACGAAAGGATCGCAGCCATGAGCGAGTACGATTCCCAGCGTCCCCAGGATGCGGGCAACGCCGGCGAGACCCAGCAGCAGCCGCGTGTGCAGGTGGAGTCGACGCCTGCCGGCAGTAACATTCCCTACGTGCAGGCCTACGACACGCAGACCGGCAAGCCGCTGGGTGGCCAGCAGGTCGTGAACAAGCACACGGTGGTCAAGACCAAGACCAAAAAGCTGCCGATCTTTATTACGGCGCTTGCCGGCTGTGCCTGCGGAGCCCTGCTGGTCATTGCGCTCATTATGAGCGGCACGCTCGATATCGGTGGCGGCAAGAATGCCGTGACGGCGGGTGCTTCGGGTTCGTCGACGCAAAAGATCACCATTGACTCCGAGGACACCACGCTGGCCGAGGCCGTTTCTGCTAAGGCCCTGCCCTCCGTCGTTTCCATTACCGCCACTTCGAGCGGCAGTCAGAATGGCTCGCTTTCGCAGTCTGCTGATGAGTCGGATAGCTCGGGCAGCGTCGGTTCGGGCGTCGTGCTCGATACCGAGGGCCACATCCTCACCAACAACCACGTGGTCGATGGTTACGACCAGTACGTGGTGACCATGGACGACGGCACCACCTATGAGGCCGAGTTCGTGGGCAACGACGCCTCGAGCGACCTGGCCGTCATCAAGCTCAAGGACGCCGACGCTTCCAAGCTCACGCCGATCGAGATGGGTGATTCCTCCAAGCTCAACGTGGGCGAGTGGGTCATGGCAATCGGTTCGCCGTTCGGTAACGAACAGTCTGTCTCTACGGGCATTGTGTCGGCGCTGTATCGCTCCACGGCCATGAGCTCTACCAGCGGTAACACCATCTATGCCAACATGATTCAGACCGATGCCGCCATCAACCCAGGCAACTCCGGCGGCGCGCTCGTCAATGACAACGGCGAGCTCGTGGGCATCAACTCGCTCATCGAGAGCTACTCGGGCTCCAGCTCAGGCGTGGGCTTTGCTATTCCCGTTAACTACGCCAAGAACATTGCCGACCAGATTATCGACGGCAAGACGCCGGTGCATCCGTACATGGGCGCTACGCTTTCGAGCGTCAATGCGCTCAACGCCCGCACCAACAAGCTGAGCACCGATAGCGGCGCGTATGTGGCGAGCGTCGTTGAGGACGGTCCTGCCGCCAAGGCCGGCATTCAGGAGGGCGACGTCATCACCAAGTTGGGCGACGACGAGATCACGAGCGCCGATGGCCTGATCATCGCGCTGCGCAGCCACGAGGTGGGCGAGAAGGTCGAGATCTCGCTTATGCGCGGCAAGGAAGAGAAGAAGGTCACGGTCGAGCTGGGTTCCGACGAGGAGTTGCAGAACCAGCAGCAGAACGACAGCGCGACCGATACCGGCAACGGCGGTATTACCGACGAGCAGCTGCGCCAGTATCTGGAGGAGCTGCTTGGCCAGCAGGGCCAGGGTCAGGGTCAGGGCTACGGCCAGGGTTACTAACGATCCGTATCGCACATATCGAGCCAGAGGGGGGCTGTTCCGCCAACGCGGGACAGCCCCCTCTTTTCTTATTGATCCCTTGGGGACGGAGGAAAACGAATCACTTGTGGCTGACAAGAGGCCTGGCTCGTAATGGTCTGAACTAACTGTCCACCACGGTCTGTCGGCTGCCGATTCGGTGCGGTTCGAAAGGGTTATTCGGCGCCATGGTGACCGGTGGTACTCTTGTATCCGTTTGAAATCGAGCGAAGGAGTGCCGCTATGGAGCAATCGAGCCTGTTTGGTGACGGTGTGGACATCGATACCGAAACGCCCGCGAGCGAGGATACCGCTGCACCGGCCGATGCCCGTGCCCAGGCGGCGGCGCGTGCGGCCGAGCTGCGCCACGAGCTCGATTACCACGCCTACCGCTACTACATGCTCGATGCGCCCGAGATCACGGATGCCGCCTTCGACAAAATGCTCGTTGAGCTCCAGCAGATCGAGGCCACCTACCCCGACCTGGTGACGCCCGACAGCTATACCCAGCGCGTGGGCGGCTACGTGAGCGAGCAGTTTACGCCGGTCACGCACATGGCACGCATGTATTCCATGGACGATGCCATGGATCTGGACGAGCTCGACGCGTGGCTCCAGCGCACCGAGGATGCGCTCGGAGCCGGTAGCGTCACCTATACCTGCGAGCTTAAGATCGACGGTCTGGGCGTGGCGCTTGCCTACCAAAACGGCACCTTTGTGCGCGCGGCCACACGCGGCGACGGCACCACGGGCGAGGACGTGTCGCTCAACGTGCGTACCATCAAGGATGTGCCCATGCACCTGTCCGAGCCGGCGCTCGCCCACATGGGCGCCGACCGCGAGCGTGCCATCGAAGTACGTGGCGAGGTCTATATGCCCAAGGGCAGCTTTGTGCGTCTGAATGAAGAGGCCGATGCCGAGGGTCGCGACCCCTTCGCCAACCCGCGCAACGCCGCTGCCGGATCGTTGCGCCAGAAGGATCCCAAGGTCACGGCACGCCGCGACCTGGCCACCTTTATCTACGCCATTGCCGATACCGATCCGCTGCACGTCCACAGCCAGCGCGAATTTCTCGACTGGCTGCGCAGCGCCGGCTTCAGCGTCAACCCCAACGTGGCCCGCTGCGCCACGCCGGCTGAGGTTCACGAGTTCTGTGCCCAGGCACTTGAGCACCGCGGTGACCTGGACTACGACATCGACGGCGTAGTCGTAAAGGTCGACAGCTTCCAGCAGCAGCTCGACCTGGGCTTTACCGCTCGCGCACCGCGCTGGGCTATTGCCTTTAAGTTCCCGCCCGAGGAAAAGCAGACCGTCCTGCGCGAGATTCGCATCCAAGTGGGCCGCACCGGCGTACTCACGCCGGTCGCCGAGTTCGACCCGGTCACGGTCGCCGGCTCCACCATCGCGCGCGCCACGCTGCACAACATCGACGAGATCCGCCGCAAAAACGTGCGCGAGGGCGACACTATCATCGTGCACAAGGCGGGCGACGTGATTCCTGAGGTTGTGGGCCCGGTGCTCGACAAGCGCCCGGTCGATTCGGTCGACTGGCACATGCCCGAGGTCTGCCCCGTGTGTGGCAGCCCCGTGGTTCACGAGGATGGCGAGGTGGCCTACCGCTGCGTGTCCATCGACTGCCCCGCACAGCTCAAGGAGCGCCTGCTCCACTGGGTGAGCCGCGGCTGCATGGACGTCGACGGCCTGGGCGACGAGATCGTCGACAAGATGATCGCCGCTGGCCTGATCCACGATGTCGCGGACTTCTACCAGCTCACGGTCGACGACATCGCCGGCCTGGACACGGGGCGCGTGTACGCCAGCTCCAACAGCAAAAAGGGCGTTAAGAAGGGCGATCCCATTCCGGTAGGCCTTAAGACGGCCGAGAAAATCATCGCCGAGCTCAACAAGTCCAAGAGCCAGCCACTCGGGCGTGTGCTGTTGCCCTGGGCATCCGTCATGCTGTCTCTTA
>CABSNA010000089.1 GCA_902478865.1 uncultured Collinsella sp. | reverse complement strand
AGTCGATGTCGGGTCCGCTTCTTCCCTATCGGCAGCGTAATCGGAAAACCATGCAGGTTGCGGCAGATGGGGCGCCGCATCGGCGTCCGCCGGCGAAAACCCAAACGATCCGCCCTGCGCGGGATCGTCCGCCGCCACCCACGGCAGGGGCACACGGCAGCCGTCGCGCCCCTTCTCACGCTTCGGTCCGCGCGTATTGGTCGCAGTAGGATCTTCGAGTGCAGCCCACGGGATGTCAGCCACCTCAAAAAGGCCGAGCTCCTCACCCTGATACACGTATGCCGATCCCGGAAGCGCCAGTTCAAGCAAAAGGGCCGCCCGCGCGCGGCGCTCGCCGAGTTCACGGTCCTCGTCATAAGACAACCCGTCGCGTAAGAGCCAGTCGAGCGCAATCTGGTGGTAGCGCGTCGCCTTGATTTGCGGCAGGGCATAGCGTGTCGCCACGCGCGGCACGTCGTGGTTGGAGAGTACCCAGGTCGAGGCGGAATCGGATTCGACGGCTGCCTTCAAGCCCTTCTCGATTGCAGTGTGCATGTCATCATAGGTCCAAGTGGCCTTGGCAAACTCAAAGTTGAATGTCTGGCCAAGCTCGCTGGGACGCGCATAGAGATACTGGCGCTCGGGCGGCACCCACGCCTCGGCAACGGCACTGCGCGGCGGATTATAGCGGTCGAACACGCGGCGCCACTCGCGATAGATCTCGTGGACCTCATTGCGGTCCCACAGCGGATGGGTGCCGTCGTCAACCATGTCATCGCCCTCGGCGAGATGCCACCGGTCGAGGTCATCGCGGTCGAGATCCTTGGCGAGACCCTGCGCCACATCAATGCGAAAGCCGTCGACGCCTCGATCGCTCCAAAACGCCAGGACGTCACAAAAGAGCGCATGAACCTCGGGGCATGACCAGTCAAAGTCCGGTTGCTCGGGCGTAAACATGTGCAGATACCACTGACCGTCCGCAACACGCGTCCATGCGGGGCCGCCAAAGTTGGCATTCCAATTGGTGGGAGGCAGCTCGGCATGCTCGCCGCGACCATCGCGGAAGATATAACGGGCGCGCTCGGGCGATCCGGGGCCGGCGGCAAGAGCGGCTTTGAACCAGGGGTGCTGGTTGGATGAATGGTTGGGCACGATGTCGACGATGACCTTGATGCCGCGCGCGTGAGCCGCAGCGATCATGTCATCGAAGTCGTCAAGCGAGCCGAGACGCGGGTCGACATCGCAGTAGTCCGCCACATCATAGCCGCCATCGACAAGAGGCGATGGATAAAACGGGCTCAGCCAGATGGCCTCGATACCCAGTCGCTCAAGATAGTCCATCTGCTGGGTAATGCCCGCGATATCGCCCAGACCCGAACCAGTCGAATCCTTAAACGAGCGCGGGTAGATCTGATGGATCGCGGCATCGGACATCCATGAGCGCGAAGAAGACTTTTCTGTAGCCATGGGGCGTATCTCCCTTGCAACGAGGTTATGCGAGATGCCCACGATGATACGCCAAAAGCGCACATTCGCAGCAAACAACGCCACAGCCACACCCCAAAACGCTCGCTCCCTCGCGGGTTCGAGCCCAGGCGACGGGTACGAAAAAGCCCGGCTACCGTAGTAGTCGGGCTGTTACGTTTGGAGCGGACAACGGGGCTCGAACCCGCGACCCCAACCTTGGCAAGGTTGTGCTCTACCAACTGAGCCATGTCCGCATATGTAAAACAAAACGGGCGCCGGAGCGCCCGGATGTTGCCTGGAGGCGAAGCCCGGATTCGAACCGGGGGTAAAGGCTTTGCAGGCCTCTGCCTTACCACTTGGCCACTTCGCCGAAAAAGGACCGCCTAAACGGTCCGGAAATGCAATGGAGCGGACAACGGGGCTCGAACCCGCGACCCCAACCTTGGCAAGGTTGTGCTCTACCAACTGAGCCATGTCCGCTTGCGGGTTACTAATTTACGCGAGTTGTCCAAAAGACGCAAGTACTTTTTTCAAAAAACTTGTCTGCCGCATGTTCTTAATAGCCAAACGCGCTAAAGCGATTGGCTAGGCACACGATTCCAGCGCTCCGCTAAACAGCTTCACCATCTGCACGCGCGTGCCGGCGCCGTCCGTACGACGAGCAACCTCCACGTTATCGACGAGCATACGCATAAGCTTGATACCACGGCCGCGTTCCTCAGATGCAACCGGCTCGCTCGTTTCATCGATAGAATAGCCGGCACCTCGATCAAGCACCTCAACCACAACGCGATCGCCATAGGCCTGAACCGTCAGGACGCACCCGATACCGCCCGCATGGTCATAGGCATTACCCAGCGCCTCCCCCGACGCCAATGCGACATCGTAGCGCTCGTCACGGCGCAACGGAAGCGATTCAAGGAGTTCGGCGATGCGATGTCGGTAGTATGGAAGATTCTCGATACCCTGACGGACCTCGACGCTCTTACTCCAGCGAGGCAGCTCCCCCACCGGAATGGCGGGAATAGGCTCCCGTGCCGGCCCCGCGACATGAAGGATATCGACAAGACGAGCAATCTCCAAAAAGCGAACAACTTCACCCGATGCATTGAGGAGCGAAAGCAGGCCTTCTCGCCTCATGAGCTCACGAGCGCGCGTAAGCAGGAATGCCAAGCCCGTCGAATCGATAAAGCTAACAGCCTGACAGTTGATGACAACACGACGCACGCCGCGGCCAATCAAAGCATCCAACCGCCGACGCAGCGCAGGCACCGTGGCGATGTCGATATCGCCTGGTGGCGTCAAAACCGCTATGTCATTCCACTCATTCATACGACCATGGTTCCCCAAAAAAGCCCACTCGATGCATTCGTTTCCTCAACCGTACGGATTCAGCCCGCCCAGCGTCGTCTATGAACGACCCCGTAAAAACTCAAGGGACACCAATGCAATGTCATCGTCCAGCGCCGATTCGGTAAATCGGTCAAGCTCGCCCAAGACCTTGCCGCAGATTCCCGATACGCCCTCACCCGAGACAGAGAGCAGAAGGTCACGAAGGCGCTGCTCACCAAAGAACGCTCCGGTGCGGTCGCGGGCCTCAATCGTTCCGTCCGTATACATGAAGAGCATGTCGCCAGGAGCGAACGTAAACACGCCTGTCTCGTACACCATGCTCTCAAAGGCACCGATTACGCCCGATTGGCATCCAAGCAGCTCGACCTCTCCCCCACGGGCCTCGCCGCCACCCAGCGGCATCGACTCTGGCCTAATGACCATGGTCGGAGGATGGCCCGCCGAACAATACGTTGCGCGTCCGGCTTTAAGGTCAATCTTGGCGATAAAGGCCGTCACGAACGTCTCGACCCTCGAAAAGCCCATGAGCATACTGTTAAGAGAGCGTGCCATGCGGGCCGGTCCAGCGCCCTCCCACGCATATGCCGTCAGGGCCGTCTTGACGAGCGCGGACATCGATGCGGCCTCAATGCCTTTGCCAGACACATCACCCAGAATCATGACGGCGCAGTCGTCGGGAAGACGGATGAGCGTATAGAAATCGCCGCCGACCAACGCCGAGTTCGTGGCTGACAGGTACACCGAATCGGTTGCGATACCCGGAACATCCCCCAGGGAATTTCTCATGCCGATCTGAAGGGTCTGAGCGATATGGCGCTCCTCGCGCTTTTGAGATTCGCCTTCGTAGATCAGTTCAAAGTCATGCGCCAAGTGCACCAAGTAGTCATATTCAAGATCATCAATCGGCTCTTGGCTACCATCACGAAGCAGCAGCGCGCGCGTCGTCGGGCTCTTCGCAACAGAAGCAGGAACAATCGCGTCGTTACTGTGCTTGCCATCACCCTCAGAGCGCGGGCGCCCCGCCTCGATGCCGGAGTCGACGTAGAGACCTTGACAAGGCAGGCCATGCGCCCTAAGCCAGCCTCCCATAGGCATCAATTCATCAACGCGAGTTATACGAACGTGTTTAAGGTCCTCGGCACTCGTGCCGCCCAAAACAGATGCCTCAAAGCCATCAGGGCCAGCCCCCAGACGTGCCGCCGGAGCCGTCGTGGAAAAGAATAGCTTCTCGGGATCGTCCGGCAAAGCAACGCGACTGCCGCCTTCAAAATCTATGACGTAGGAGTCCAGACTGGCGTCATACTCAACAGGGCAAAAATGGCAGTTGAGCATATTGCAGATCTCGGACGATACCGCCTGGGTAGCCGCGGCGGAATCGTCTAGAAAGGTAAACAACTCATCACGCAAGACATTGAGCGAGCGGCCAAGCTCGGCCGTGCGACGGGAGCGAAGGCTCGATGCCATGCCGACCAGCTGGATAGACAGGTAATCGCAAATGACCTCGAGCACATTAACGTCATAGGCGAGCGGTGCCTGAGGGCGTTTCCAACCAACTTCCAGCACGCCAAGAATCTGCGTACCGTAAAAAACGGGAAGACAGATCTCGCTGCGGTACGGAGGCATATCCTGCATGCGCAACAGGTGCTTAGAACGATTGTCCAGGTCCATGAACATACCGGAGGCGGCCTTATCACCCTCAAGGTCCTGTTGAATCGACAAGCGACAGGCACGCGACTCACGAAGAACATACGTCGGAATGCCAGCGCCATACGGCAAAAACTCAGGCAGGTAGCTGTCGTACAGCTCCTTGGAAACACCGCGAAGTTTAAAACCGCCGCTCTCAGAAAAATAGATAGCGGCACCCGAAGCATCGAGCGTTCCTACAAGCTGGTTCAAAACGGTATCAAGTAGGCTGGGCAGCTCATCGGAGCCCACAGTGCTCATAATGACCGAGAGCGTGCCAGAGAGACGCTTGTTCGCAACTCTAAGCTCCGATAACGCACGCTTGAGCTGGCGGTCGTGCGAATACTGTTCTTCGATGCTATGGAGCGCCACCAGGACACGTGGCGCGCGGCGCCCAAAGATGCGTGGAGGCGTTACGGAGCCCGCACGAACCAAGACGGGGATAAAGGAGCCGTCACTCAGCTTGAGCATCAGTTCGTTCTCGGAGCCATCAGTTTCAAATGGCAGACGATGTTCCGTCGCACGTTCAAAAGCGGACGAGTACAGGACGTCTTTAACATCTCCACCGATGACGTCGGCGCGTTCCTCGCACAGCAAACCAAGTAAGCGATTATTCACATGCAGAATGGTTCCGTCGAGCTCGCAGATGATGACAGCATCGCTCGTGATCTCGACTAGTTGGGCAACGTCTGCCCACTCGTTGCGTTCAAGCGTTTCCATCGTGGACCCCACCGTCTATCGGTAACAAAAAAGCCTCCGAAGAGGCTTCTCAAATGCGATGGTGTCGGAGGCGGGACTTGAACCCGCATGACCAAAAAGCGGTCACTAGCACCTCAAGCTAGCGCGTCTGCCAATTCCGCCACTCCGACATGCTATGTTGTTGATT
Source organism: uncultured Collinsella sp. (assembly GCA_902478865.1). Classification (GTDB taxonomy): domain Bacteria; phylum Actinomycetota; class Coriobacteriia; order Coriobacteriales; family Coriobacteriaceae; genus Collinsella. Next base: position 418 of record CABSNA010000089.1, on the reverse strand, counting down.
CACGGTTCGTTTTGTTGGACCCGCGCGTTCAACGAGGAAGATAATAACCTATGATTCGAGAACTGTGCAAGCACTTTTTTCAAAAAAGTTTACGAATTTGTAAATGCGCAGGTAAATCCGTGTGTCCGGCCCCGAATCGGTGTTGCCTCCCGGCGCGTCCTCGGGCATGAGCGATATTTTGCTGCGCACTTCGTGCTACAAAATATCGCTCCCCCTGCGGAATGCGCCGGGAGGCAACACCGATTCGGGGCCTGCGTCCACGTACTCCATGCGCCGTTCTCAAACATGTTCTGGGGCTGATATATATTTGGTGGCTCGGCTTTGCCGAGCCCTTATATGAGGAGGCCGGAGCTAAAGCTCCGGCCTCGCTAAATATCTTCTGTCTCTTATACACATCTCCGAGCCCACGAGACGCTCA
>CABSNA010000088.1 GCA_902478865.1 uncultured Collinsella sp. | reverse complement strand
CAGCTCAAGGCGGCAGGTGGAGAATTCGCCCGCATGGTTGCGCTGCAAAAGGAAGCGGCTGCCTGGCAGCTGTAAGAAGGGGCAAAGGAACAGTCCCTTTGTCACATTGACAATCGGTTACTCCGCATCGTTAATTTTCAAAAGGTTAGCCATGGCTGACCTAGATAGTTAGATAAAATTGAGATATTTCAAAAGCGTGCTCGAGCAAACTTGTTTACTCGGGTGCTGAAGCACCATGCCGCGTCCAATGCGGCAAAAGGGAGAAGCAACATGAAGAAGTCGACGTTCAATACCCTGCTTGTCGGTGGCGGTTTTCTGCTTGGCACGGCCGGCATCAAGCTGCTTACCAGCGCTCCGGTCAAGAATGCCTGCGTGCAGGGTATTGCGTGCGGTATGCGCATCAAGAACGGCTACCAGGACATGGTCGAGCAGGCCAAGGCTAATGTCGACGACATGGTTGCCGAGGCTGCTTACATCACCCAGAGCGAGGCCGCTGCTGACGAGGCAGCCGAGTAACGCTCCCAGGCACAAACTATGAGATTCTCGATTATTAGCGAGATCCCCGGCAGGACCCGTCTTCAATTGGCGGGTCCTGTGCCAGAGAGCGATCTCGATGCACTTCTTAAGCTTGGCGGCGACATCGACGGCGTGCACAAGGTGCGCGTCTACGGCCGCATCGGCCAGATGGCACTCGAATACGACGAGTCGCGCCGCGATGCCGTGCTGGCCGCCGTCGGTGCGCTCGACGCTCAGGCCATTGGCGACGCAAAGACAGGCTACGTGATGCAGCTTGAGCCACGCAAGCACAAGCTCGTCATGGATCTTGCCACACTTATCGGTGCCCATTACGCACGTCGCTGGTTCTTGCCGACGCCTCTGCGTGCGGTGTTTGTCGTGGCCGGTTACATGGCATTTTTGCGCGCCGCCCTCCGTGAGCTCGCGCAGCCGCGCCTGACCGTTCCCGTGCTCGACGCTTCGGCCATCGGCATTTCGTTCGTCAAGCGTGATGTCGACACCGCGGGCCAGACGATGTTCCTGCTCAACGTGGGCGAGCTGCTCGAGGACTACACCCGCGCCATGAGCGAAAACGAGCTCATCAACTCGCTGCTCGATGTGCCCGACAAGGCGCAAAAGGTCGTCGGCGACACCGAGGTAAGCGTTGCCGCCACCGAGCTTGAGCCCGGCGATCTGGTCGCCGTGCGTACCGGCATGTCCATCTGCATCGACGGTGTTGTCGAGCAGGGGAGCGCTATGGTCAACCAGGCGACCCTGACCGGCGAGCCGCTGGCCGTCGAACGCAGCGTGGGCGACGACGTGTTCGCCGGCACCGTCGTGGAGGACGGCAGCATCTTGGTGCGTGTGCGCGCCAATACGGCGCAAACCAAACTGCGCTCAATTGTCTCGCTCGTGCAGACGGCCGACTCGCTCAAGTCCGAGGGCCAGTCGCATATGGAGGACCTTGCCAACAAGATCGTCCCGTGGAACTTCCTGCTCGCGGGCCTGGTTGCGCTTACCACCCGCAGCCTCATCAAGACCTCGGCGGCGCTGATGGTCGACTACTCGTGTGCACTCAAGCTCACGGGTTCCGTTGCCGTCATGACCGCTATGAGCGATGCTGCCAAGATGGGCGTCATGGTCAAGGGCGCGAAGTACTTTGAGTCGTTTGCCAAGGCCGACACCATTGTGTTTGATAAGACTGGCACGCTTACCGAGGCACAGCCGCGTCTTGCCTGCGTGCTCACCACCGATGGCTGGAGCGAGGACGAGGTCCTGCGCCTTTCCGCTTGCTTGGAGGAGCATTTTCCGCATCCGGTGGCGCGTGCCGTGGTCAACGCCGCCCGCGAGCGCGGGCTCGAGCACCGCGAGCGCCATGCCGCCGTCGAGTACATCGTGGCGCACGGCATCGCTTCGTCCATCGAGGGGCGTCGCGCGATTATCGGCTCGGCACACTTTGTGTTTGAAGACGAGAGCGCGCAGCTCGATTCCGACATTAAGGAGCGCATTGAGTCCCAGATGCAGGGCCTGTCGCCGCTGTATCTGGCGGTCGATGGAAAGGTCGTCGGCGTGCTCGGCATCGAAGATCCGCTCAAGGCCGGGGTCCGCGAGGCCATTGCCGACCTGCATGCGCTGGGCGTCAAGCACGTGGTCATGCTCACGGGTGACTCCGAGCGCACGGCCGAGCGCATCGCGCGCGAGGCGGGTGTCGACGAGTTTAAGGCCGAGCTGCTGCCCGAGGACAAATACGCGTATGTGGAGCGCATTAAGAGCGAGGGGCGCCACGTTGCCATGGTGGGCGACGGCGTCAACGACTCACCGGCGCTGGGCCTGGCCGACGTGGGCCTGGCCATGGGTGGCGGAAGCGACATCGCCAAGGAGGTCGCCGATATCATCCTGACCGATACGGATCTTGCCGCGATCGTGCGCCTGCGCCGCATGAGTCAGGGCCTCGTTGATCGTCTGACGAGCTCCTACTCTAAGGTGATGCTCACCAATTCGGCGCTGTTGGCATTGGGTATTACCGGCGCGATTACCCCGCAGGCGTCGTCGCTGCTGCACAACGGCTCGACGATTGCCTACAGCCTGAGCAACGCGAAGGCTTACCTGCGTTAACAGACGTGTTCACCCACGTTATCTGGCCTGCGCCCAGACGGCATCGGTGTCGTCCAGGCGCAGGCCTTTTGCATTTGACCATGTGCTAGCCTCTCTATATAGTGTTGCTAGCGACGCTAGCAATTGAAGGGAACGGGATCGACGTGGGTACTGTTAGCGGCATGGCGCAGGTGAACGTTCGCGTGGATCGCCAGGTCAAGAACCGTGCCGAGGAGGCGCTGCGGCTTTCGGGCGGGTCACTGCCCGAACTCATCAAAAAGGTGGTGGCGAAGGTCGCGCAGGGTGGCGGGCAGTGCGAGGAAGTGCTTGCGGCCGTCGACGACCGGCAGCAGACCGTCGCGCCCGATACGCCGTTCGCCGCATCATGGGCGGTGGCGGATCAGCTTTACGCGGACCTGGGTATCGCTGCGTCGTCCGTATCCGACGATCGCGATTGGGACACAATCTATTCCGACGCCATGGACGAGCACTATCGCCAAAAGGGGATGATCCTGTGAGCGGAGCCCCTCTTAAGATCATGGTGGATGCCAACGTTTGGGTCGATTCGTTTTGCGCCGACCATGCCGAGTCGCTTGCCGCACGCGCGTTTATTGGGCAGGCGACGGAGGCGGGGGCATTGCTGTTCTTTCCGGTGCATATCGCCAAGGACGTACTGTATGTTGTACAGCACGAACTGAAGCGCAGCGTTCTTGCCAGCGGGGGAGCGCTCGGCGAGGCTTCTGCCCGCGCGATTGGCGATGCGGCGCTGGCGTTTGTTCGGAACATGACCGAAAACGCCACGGCCGTGGGTGCAGATGCGTCGGACCTTTGGCTGGCCGACAAATACTTAGCGCTCCATCGCGATTACGAGGACAACTTGGTACTCGCCGCATGCAAACGCGCCCAGGTTGATTACTTGGTGACCAACGATCGAAAACTGCTCGAACATGCCGATCTTGCAGCAAAGACACCTCGTCAAATGATGCCGATTCTTGTTTTGGCCAAACGCGGCGGCACGGCTATCGGTTGACGCGAGCTGTTCGCGGGCCCCTTGGACGACGATGCGCCAAGGGGCCCGCGTCTGCTATTTACAAAAGCTCGGCCTTGATGGTGGGACTTTCTGCGAGCTGCTCGGCTGCCTTTTCGTTGGAGCTGTCGAGTGCTGCCAGACTGCGGTAGACCCACTCGTTGACCTGGGTGTTCTTGACGCCTGCGGTCTGCATAAGGGCGCCTACCTCGCGGATTGCTGCGAACAGATCGGCCTTGGGACCCGCGAGCTCGACCTCGATACCGTGGTAGGCGGCCACGCCGCGGTTCTCACTCACGTGGTCGATAAAGCCCTCGACGGTCTCAAGCTGCTGAGTGAGAGCTGCATCATCGTCAACGTCCAGCGCGACGAGTGCGTTCGATACCGTGAGGGCGGGATGTCCGCAGGGGACAAAGCCCTCGATGACATCCATAGCTTCGGTAATGGTTGAGCCCAGGCCTGCGAGGGCATTGACGAGTTGCTGCTTGGTATCCATAACGGTCCTTTCGACGGGTCAATTTTGCTTGGCGAAAATATACGTGACGCGATCGGTAGCAAAAGTGCGAAGTGCGGCGCACATTGGGGTCTTCACAGCTCGTGCATAGAACAGCTGTCTGCCTTTAGAACGTGGTAAGATAGCTATCCACGAGCGGGGTTCACCCCGCGTGTTCCTTGAAAAGTCGACGGTTATCGGGTGTTTGCAGGCCCGATACCATCCAGACTTTCCCGACATCCGGGGGCGACTGGTTTCGACACGATAGCTCTGAGAGAGGAAGCAAGCCGAGGTCTCCTCGCCTCGTTAAACAGGGGTACCGTCAAATTGAATTGACAACAACTCTTCTTTTGAGCCCATGGCTCTCGCTGCTTAATTTATAGCGGCGCGTCAACCCGGTGATTTCCCCGACACCGGCGCGACGTCATTTTAGGGGAATGCTCCTGCGCACGTAATCGGTATGGCGCGGGCTAAGACCGAACCGGTTAGGACGTCGCGAGCGTGTCGCTGCGCGCAAAGCGTCCGAGACTAAACCAGCGACTGAGCTTGGAGATGCCAATCAGGGGGCTTTCGTGGACCGGAGTTCGATTCTCCGCGCCTCCACCATATGTAACAGGCAGGTAGAGAAGTGTCTCTACCTGCCTTTTTATTACTTGTAGATACCGCGGAGAATCGAACTCTATGCAGGGCGCGAGCGTTAAGCAAACGCGAAGCGTTTGTAGCGAGCGGGCGAGGACGCCGGCAGGCGGCCGAAGCCGGTGCGGATTTGCGAAGCAAATACGCGGATTCTCCGCGCAAAGCTTCAACCCTATGCAGATGCGATGCCGATCGGACTGCAGCCTGCCATGCCCCGCATCAACGTCGCCCCAGGCGGAAAATCCATCCCAGAATTCCGGTTCAGACTGGGATGCGGTTTCCGGATGACGTTTCAAGCGGAAAGCGCATCCCGGAATCCTCATTCGGAATGGGATGCAATTTCCAAATGAATGGCTAGCGGAAAGTTCATCCCGGAATCCGCGCTCAGAACGGGACACGCTTTCCTAACGGCGGTCCAAGCGGAAAGTCCATCCCGGAATCCCGCCTCAAACTGGGACGCACTTTCCGCTTCACCTGCCGCCTCGAAAAACCTGCGCGCCCTCCATCCCAAAACTGGGTAGAAGAAAGCCAAAACTCAATCGCAGGAGGTCGATATGACTGCAGAAGATAAGGCAAAGAACGCCGGCAAGGTCGCGCTCGTCTTGGAGGGTGGCAGTTTTCGTGGGCAGTTTACCGCCGGCGTGCTCGACGTTCTCATGGAGGCCGGTGTCGAAATTCCGGCGGTATATGGCGTATCGGCCGGTGCGTTCAACGGCGTCAACTACAAGTCACACCAGATCGGTCGCGTCAATCGCATCAACCTGACCTTCTGCAATGACAACCGCTACATGGGTGCCGCATCCTTCGCATCCACGGGCTCCATCGTGGGTTACGACTTTATCTTCAACGATATCCAGGACCGCCTGGATCCCTTTGACAACGAGGCGTTCGACGCGAGCCCCATCGAGATGTACGCCGTCGCGACGGACATGCTCTTTGGAACCGCCACGTACCTCCCGGTCAAAAGCGCCGTGCTCGACCTCGATGCCGTGCGCGCATCGACGTCGCTGCCGCTGGTGACGCCGCCGGTCGAGATTGACGGGCACAAATATGTCGACGGTGGCGTAGCCGATTCGATCCCCATCGAGCACGTGCTGGAGGAGGCGGGCTTCGACCGTGCAGTCGTCATCGTCACGCAGGATCGTTCGTATGAGAAAAAGCCTTACGAGTTTATGCCTGCCGCGCGCGCCCGCTATGCCGACTACCCCTATCCTGTCTCTTATACACATCTGACGCTGC
>CABSNA010000087.1 GCA_902478865.1 uncultured Collinsella sp. | reverse complement strand
CGCTTTAATTGAGGAGGGCCACACCGACGAGGCGCTCAAACGCATCGACGAACTCTGCGAAGCTGGCGACCGCACCGCCGTACGCCGCTTCTGCGCCAACGAGACCGTAAACATCGCGCTTTCGTCATTTAACTCGGATATCAATAGAAACGGCATTACCGCCAACCTGCGCGCCGCCGTACCCGAAACCATCCACGTAGGTGACGCCGACCTGTTTAGCGTGCTCTCAAATGCCTTGGAAAACGCTATCACCGCCGCAAGCGCCGCACCCCAAGGAAAGCGATTCATCGACCTTGACCTGCGATTAGAGGACGGCCAGCTGCTGCTGTTAGTTTCCAATACGTTTGACCGCGCACCGCGCATGGTCGACGGCATGCCCGTGACCCGGCATGCGGGCCACGGCTTTGGCACCAGGAGCATCAAACTTGCCGTGGAGCGCATGAACGGCAACTGTCAGTTCCGCATTAACGGCGATCGGTTTGAGCTGCGCGCTGTGATGTAGAAGTGCGGCGCCGATCTCGAGGCGCACCTTGCCCGCCAGGCAATCGCTCGCCGGCGCCAATCCGCTACAGCGGTGCAGCCGCCGGGGTCAGCTGCTTAATGTATGCCCACATGCGCTGCTTAGCGGCCTTGTCGGTGAGTGCCGCCTCAAAGCCGTCGAGCGCGAGCACGCGGCGGCCCTGCACATGGGCGACCAGGCCGGGCTTGAGCATGGCGGTGTCGAAGTCATCGATCGCCACGAGCATATCGGCGTAGGTCTCGCGCATGGCGTCAGCCGCGTTGTTGTCGAGCAGTAGCACCGCCTCGGGGTCCAAAGCCTCAAGCGCCTCACGGAACAGCTCGCACGGCAGAGTCTCGCCCACCGCGACCGCTCCGTCACCCACGCCGGCGACGCTTGCCAGCACGCAAAAATCCTCGGGCGCGTAGCCGATGGCCCCAAGCGCCTTGCGCAACGCCGCGCCATCCGGGCCGGCGGCAAGCTCGCCACCCGAACGCTCGGCCTCGTCCAAATCGCCTTTGACCAGCACGATCGGCGAGCACGCGTTGCCCGCGATACGCACGCCACGGCCCGCGAGCGATGCGAGCTCCTGCTCGGTCGCCTGGGCGATGGCTTCTTTTTTCTGGCTTTGTGACGTGGGCATGCGCTCTCCAATCGTTTGCGTGCCCACCATTATATAAAAGAGCCGCCCACGAGTGGTTGCTTTGCGGGCGGCTGGGTATAAGCACGGTCGTACTGAGTTTTACGCGGCCAAGCCGCATCGCATTATGGAGGTCACCATGGCTGACATTAATCAGATTACCCCCGAGAACTTCGATTCCATCGTTAACGACAGCCTGCCCGTGCTGGTCGATTTTTGGGCACCGTGGTGCGGGCCCTGTCGATCCCTCTCGCCCATCGTTGACGAGGTTGCCGATGAGCTGGCGGGCAAGCTTGCCGTTGCCAAATGCAACGTCGACGACAACCAGGACCTGGCCATGAAGTATGGCGTCATGAGCATCCCCACGCTGGTTGTGTTTAAGAACGGCGAGGAGATTGACCGCTCGGTTGGCGCTCTGCCCAAGGCGAGGCTGCAGGCGCTGCTGGAGAAGCATCTGTAATACGCTTGTTACATGTTGCCGTCTGCCTGCCGTCCATGAGCGCTTTTGCACCGCTCGCCGGACTTCTGGATGCACCGAGTGCAACCACGGATAGTATGGTAGTCACAAACAGCCCCCAGTGAACGGGTGCGGGTCGCACAGACTCGCACCCGTTTTCTTATGCAGCTGCGCACAGAGCGGGCGTAGTAAAATCTGAACCACTGAACTGCCCCATACAAAAGGAGATTTTCCATGCATGACGTCGGAATGAACATGAGCCAGCTTGCCATGAGCGTCAAGCAGGTCGACGACACCATCGAGCTCGCTCACGAGTGGAGCCATCAGCTGCTGCATGCGACCGAGAATTTTGACATGGAGCGCATCGGCGCCAAGCTCGAGGCCGCCATGGCCGCGCTCCACGAGGCGCATGACGCGCTCGAGGGCTACGAGGAAGCCATCGAGGCCGACCACAACTCCGTCGGCTCCGTGAAGCTGGTGTAAGGTGGCCGAACACGAGCACTGCTGCGGGTACGAGCACGAGCATCCGCACGGGGCGGACGGTGACGCGGGCTGCCACTGTAGCGGCTCCGGCTCCGAGCTGGTCCGTTTTTCGGTTACCGCACCCGACGACCTGCTGCGCCGTTTTGACGAACAGATCGCGCGCCGCGGCGACGTGGCCAACCGCTCCGAGGCCGTGCGCGACCTGATTCGCGCCTCGATCGCCAAAGAGCAGATGCGCACGCCCGATGAGCATGTTATCGGGTCGCTCACCATGATCTACGACCACCATACCGGCGACCTGACGCGCCGTCTGGACGAAGTGCAGCACGACTACACCGACGAGATCGTATCGACCATGCACGTACATCTGGATCACCACAACTGCTTGGAGATCCTGGCGCTCAAGGGTCGCGGCGAGCGCATCTACGAACTGTCCGACCGCCTGCTGGGCCTGCGCGGCGTTAAGCACGGCGAGCTCACGTGCGCCGCCACCAAGCAGAGCCTGGGGCTGTAGCGGGATTTCCCGCAGCGCACCTGCCAAAAAGGGACAGGTTTGTTTTGGCAGGTTTAGCGTTTTACCTACCAAAACAAACCTGTCCCTTTTTGGTCGGTTTTGATGAGGGGTGTCGCATGCGGCATGTGCATATTCATGTGACGGGCATTGTGCAGGGCGTTGGCATGCGGCCGTTTGTGTATCGCGAGGCCATTGCGTATGGCATTTGCGGATGGGTGCTCAATGCGGGCGACGGCGTGCATATCGAGGCGCACGCTTGTGCCGAGGCGGTTGACGGATTTGTCGCCGCGCTTTCTGAGCATGCGCCCGCGGCGGCTCGCGTTGAGCGAGTCGATATTGCGAATTTGGAGCCTGGCGGCTGGAGCACTGCCGATGAGCAGGGCTTTCACATTGTGGCGTCGCAGGACCAGACCGCGCACACGACGCTCGTCTCGCCCGATATCGCCACCTGCGACGATTGCCTGCGCGAGTTGTTCGATCCCGCCGACCGACGCTATCACTACCCCTTTATCAACTGCACTAACTGCGGCCCACGCTTTACCATCATCCGGTCGCTGCCTTATGACCGAGCGGCTACCTCGATGGACCGTTTCCCCATGTGCCCCGCCTGCGCCGCAGAGTATGCCGATCCACTCGACCGTCGCTTTCACGCACAGCCCGATGCCTGCTTTGATTGCGGGCCGCATATTACGTGGCGTGAGGCTGTGAACGGCGATGCGTGCGGGAATTCGTCCGCGACACCGGCCGTCGGCACCACACGCGAGGCCAGCGACGCCATTATCGACCGCTGTGTTGAGCTGCTGGCCAACGGCGGTATCGTCGCCATCAAGGGACTGGGCGGATTTCACTTGGCATGCGACGCCTCCAACGAGCAGGCGGTGGCCGAGCTGCGCCGCCGCAAACGCCGCAGCAACAAGCCGCTTGCCGTCATGATGCGCAGTCTTGCCGATGCCGGGCGCCTGTACCATATCGACGACGCTGAGCGCGGCTTGCTGGCCGGCAGTATCCGCCCCATTGTGCTGCTGCGCCGGTGCACTGTTGGCGAGGGCAACGGCGGTTCCCCCGACATCCTCGCCCTCGCACCATCTGTCGCGCACGACTTGCCCGAGCTCGGCGTCATGCTCCCCTATACACCGCTTCAACATCTGCTGCTTGCAGCTGCCGCGTCGCATGACATGCACGCGCTGGTCATGACCAGCGGAAACCTGAGCGAAGAGCCCATCGAGACCGACGACGCCCTTGCATGGGAGCATCTCGTTGCCGCCGGCATCGCCGACGCGCTGCTCGGCAACGACCGCGCGATCCTGTCGCGCTACGACGACTCCGTGGTACGCGTGGTCGACGGCGCCATTATGCCCGTTCGCCGCGCTCGCGGATATGCACCCCAGCCGCTACCGTTGCCGGCGCTCGACGGCGCTCCGCCCTGCGTGCTAGCCTGCGGGCCACAACAAAAGGCCACGATTGCGCTCGCGCGTGAAGGGACGAACGGCAAGACAACCTGTTTTGTGTCGCAGCATATCGGCGATGTTGAAAACGGCGGGACCTTCGATGCCTGGAACGCCGCGCGCACGCGCTTGGAAGATCTCTTTGACTTGGCGCCCGCCGCCTTGGCCTGCGATGTGCACCCCAGCTATCTATCGGGCCAGTGGGCGCGCGAGCAGGCGCGAAAATGCAATCTGCCGCTCGTCGAGGTGCAGCACCATCATGCGCATATCGCGAGCGTAATGGCCGAGGCCATCGCCGCGGGCCAGCTTACAACCGACGCGCGCGTCCTTGGCATCGCCTTTGACGGCACCGGCGCCGGCACCGATGGGACCATTTGGGGCGGCGAGTTTCTTGTTGCCAGCCTTGGCGGCTTTGAGCGCGCCGCGCATTTGCGCACCTGGGCGCTCCCCGGTGGGGCGGCCTCCGTGCGCGACGCCCGCCGCAACGCCTTTGCCCTGCTCAGTGAGCTCGGCCTGCTCGAGCACCCAGGTGCCGCTCGGCTTTTGGACAGCCTCGACGAGCAAACGCGCAGCGTGACAGCCACCATGATCGAGCGCGGCATCAACAGCCCGCGTACCAGCAGCATGGGGCGTCTCTTTGATGCCGCGGCAGCAATTCTGGACATCTGCGACAAGGCAACCTACGAGGGCGAGCCCGCCATCGAGCTCGAAGCCGCCGCCTGGCGCGCGCTCGACAGCGAAGGCGCCCATTTTCCCGACGACAATGCCGGCTATTCCACATCTGACCCATCGCGGCTGGACGGCCCCGATGTTCTGGACCAGAAAGCACTCTTTGAGGCACTTTTGGGGGGAATTGAAGCCGGAGCGCCCGCTAACAGGCTCGCACTCGGCTTCCATGTCGCCGTCGCGCGCTCCTCGGCGCGCATCGCCAGCGATATCTGCGTGCACGAGGGTATCGACACCGTCGCGCTCTCGGGCGGCGTGTTCATGAACCGACTTCTGCTTCAGCTCCTCGCCCGCGAGCTCAAAAGCGCAGGCCTTACTGTCCTTGTCCCCCACACCGTACCCGTCAATGACGGCTGCATCGCCTACGGTCAGGCAGCAGTCGCACGCACTCGCCTCGCACAGGTCGCGCCACAATAGGCTGTTCGGCCAGCCCGCAAGCCGCCGTCTCACAGGTGTAGCGCGTTTGCCCGCAGCGCCCGCGAGCGCTACCATCAACTGATGGATTATTGAGCGCCCGTCCAGCGCAAAGCGTATAAAAGGGGAACAATATGTGCCTTGCCGTTCCCGGTAAAGTAGTCAAACGCGACGACGACCTCAAGGCCACCGTCGACATGATGGGCATCGAGCGCCCCGTGTCGCTGCGACTCGTGCCGACGGCGCAGGTTGGCGACTATATTCTCGTACACGCCGGCTTTGGCATCCAGATTGTCGACGAGCAGGAAGCACAGGAAACGCTCGAGCTTGTTAATGCCATGTCCGAGCTGGTCGAAGAAGACCAGCTGACCACCAACCCGGCAGAGGCTTACTAGTGGCGCCCGAGCAGCCGGCGCGCTCCGGTATCGATTTCTCGGCATTCCGCAATCCCAAGCTGGCTCGCGAGCTCATCGAGCGCATTCATGAGCTTGTCGGCGACCGCACCATCAACCTTATGGAAGTCTGCGGCACGCATACCGTGAGCATCGGGCGCTATGGCTTTCGCTCCATTATGCCGGCCGGGCTCAAGCTGCTGAGCGGCCCGGGCTGCCCCGTCTGCGTCACCGCCAACCGCGACATCGACCACGCAATCGCGCTCGCCAACATAGACGGCGCCATCATCACCACCTTTGGCGACATGATGCGCGTGCCCGGATCATCCACCTCGCTCGCTGCGCAAAAGGCGGCGGGGCGCGATATCCGTATCGTCTATTCTCCGCTCGACGCGCTCGACATTGCCGAGCAAAACCCCTGTCTCTTATACACATCTGACGCTGCCGAC
>CABSNA010000086.1 GCA_902478865.1 uncultured Collinsella sp. | reverse complement strand
TCTTTCGGCAGCATTGTAAAAGTCCTAGCGGTCAACTAGGGTATTGTAGTTGTCCCGGGCGCGGTGCCAATAGTTGCCCATGGTAAACTATCATCTCGCCACAACTCAGTAACCCCGAGCCGCGCGACGCGGCCCGTCCAAGGAGCAGCATATGAACGTATCGCAAGCACTCGAATACGAGCGACAGCCGTTTATCCCCATGTTTATCTACGGCGACCACGGCGCCATGGAGTCCGAGCGCCAGAAGGGCGAGGAGGCCCTCAAGGTGCTCGAGACCGAGTACTTTACCGCCGAGGGCGACCCCGGCTTTGACTTTGCTACCGTGCGCGATCTGGCCGACCGCAACCGCGACCTGTGCGACCAGATTGGCGAGGCGCGCCTGCGCAACGTGACGCCCGCGACGCTTTCGCGCGGTCTGTCCGACGCCGACACCTGCGCCGCCATCGGCAAGATGCAAAAGCGCACCGCCGCGTCCGTCATGCGCGAGATCCGCGGCGACCGCGACGCGCTCGGCGTGGCCTACGCCCGCAAGCCCATCCAGGGCACCGTGCTCGGTATCGACATCGAGACCACCGGCCGTGCACCCGAGCGCGGCTATATCATCAACGTGGGCTGGGAGATCATGGAGCTCACCAGCGACGCCGTCCCGCATGACGCCGAGGCACACTACTGCGGCCTGTCCGACATCTACCGCGGCGAGGATGTGCCGCTATCGAACATCCATCACATTACCTGGGACGACATCGACGGCAAAAAACCATTCCGCGAGAACAAGGAACTGCAGAAGCAGCTGCTCAAACTTATGAAGAAGTACCCGTACATGGCGCATAACGCCGCGTTCGAAGACAGTTGGTTCAAGATCCACCTGGACGGTTACGCCGAGGCACGCCGCGCCGGCAAGATTATCGTCATCGACTCGCGCCAGATCTGCCGCAGCCTGGATGCCGACGTCCGCTCGCTCCCCCGCGAGTCCGCGCCCGCCGCGCTCGAGAACTGGGCGCGCCGCCGTGGCACCCTCGCCGCCGACGCCAACGAGCAGCACCTGGGCCTCGACGACACCGACCTCATGCTCCGCACGGTTCAGGCCGAGTTCAACCTCAAGAACCTGTTTGCCAAGTAGAAACGTCTACGACAAACTCCGGCGTAGATCACGAGCGGCCTCGCAGCGGGAAACCCCGCAGCGGGGCCGCCCTACGTTCCACAGATAGATCTGCCATCACAAATTCTGAACCCTCATTTTGAACGATTTCGGCCAATTCCCGACACGCAATTCGTTGTCGGATGGTGATGCATCGATATCAAATGTGCAGCAATTGAGTATTTCTATGCTATAGCCGAGCTGCGAAAACGTTTATTTATGGCATACCAACCCATAATTGCGTCAAGCTTTTGGACAGCATTTGGTTAGACCTCTAAAACGGCTTTTCCACTCAGCGCCGTCAACACGGCATTAGCTGACACGATATATATCATGAGTACCGTATTGTCACATACCACTGCAAAAGCGGTCTACCAGGCCGCGTATTCGGTGTCTGCGAAAGGCATCGAGTCCTGTAGCCCTGCCGCGATTTACGGATCATGTCCCACCGGAACGCTCCTTGACGCAGCCGCAGAATGGCTCACCAAACATGATGTTTCCTTCGACGCAAATGATTCCCTCGAGGTGATGGTGTTTGATCGCAGGAATGCGCGCTATGCAATGAACTGTCAATGCCACGTTTCTTCAAAACGATTCTCGAACTCACGCTTTATAGAGCTCAAAGATGGCATCTTCATTGTTGGCGTTGAGCTTTGCGCACTTCAGGCCGCCACCTATCTTTCTTTTCGCGAACTAGTGGAGTACTACTTTGAACTGTGCGGCGCTTATTCCCTTGGAACCGACTCTTCCACCTCCTATACCGAGCGTTTCGCGCTCACCTCGACCGAGAGGTTAAAGCAGTTCTTTAATTCCATTACCAGATGCGACGGTCTGGCCCTTGCCCGAAAGGCGATCCAATGTGTGCGCGACGGATGCCGGTCTCCTATGGAAACAGCCTTTGTCATGATGTTAACGCTGCCCAAAAGCGAAGGAGGGCTTGGTATTAAGGGAATTGAGACCGATTACGAGGTGCAGGTCACCACTGCCGCAAAGAATCTCACGAGACGCAAAAAGTTCTTTATGGATGCGTATCTAAAGAAATCTCGCACAGACATTGAATACAACGGTTTTTATCATGACGCGGAAGAAGACCGCGCCATCGATGAGGAGCGCAAGAATGCACTTGCGTCCATGGGGTACGGAATCATCACCGTCAGCCGTTATTCCTTTATGCATGCCAGCTCTTTTGTTAGGGTCATGGAAGCAATCCAGCGGAAAGAGGGCGTACGCCCCTCGCGTCTGCCAAAAGACTTTCAAATCATGCAAGAGGACCTGAGACAGTTTGTGCTCAGAAGGTTTATAGAAGAGAAAAAGCGAATTCAGAAGCAGCTTCGCCAGGATTCCGAAGAGCGTCAACGAATCGACCTCGAAAAAGCAACGCTCGAAGGCATCACGCTGGATGACCCGACAATTAATGAAGTTCCGGCAATCGATGACATGCAGACTGTCGAATCCGACAGCCCATCATTTGCCCAAACAAGCAGCCTCGCGCCCGAGGGCAGGGTCTTCGGGGCCGGAGACTAGGCCGGCTAACAAGGTGGGTACCCTAGCGACGTGCAAAATTGCGAGTATTCAGCAGGGTCGGGTGTCTATCACCCTCGAGTGGATCCAAATGTGAAGCGAAATCACTCTTGCGTGAGAGCGTTAGGCAACATTTGAGGAAGAACTCATCGGATTAACACCCTAAGATAACTCTTGAACTGCATTATATGACCTGCAATAAATTAGCGGACCCCTATAGTTGCAGAATACTCCATTTTTTGCACGGCACGAGGGTACCCACCTTAGCATCGACTATCAAAAAACGCTCAGTCCGGGATCTCGTCCACTATTCCCCATCATTTTGTACAACGAATTACCTGAACGTCATTGACATATGAACATGCACTCATATAATCGAAAGTAAATTATATGAGCGCATGTTCATATGAAAGGATATTGCAATGAGCATCCGCGTTGATGAAACGAAACTCGACATCGAGGCCACCGAACCCGCGATCCCGACCACCTGCTCGCCCGAGGACCTTCCCGACGAGGAGCTTCTCTACGACCTCGCCGACCTGTTCAAGGTCTTCAGCGACACCACGCGCATCAAGATCCTTTACGCCCTCATGGGCCGCGAGCTCTGCGTGGCAGACATCGCCGAAGCGACCGAAACCTCGCAGTCCGCGGTGTCGCACCAGCTGCGCACACTCAAGCAGTCGCACCTGGTTAAATTCCGGCGCGACGGGCGCAATATCCTATACTCGCTCGCCGACGACCACGTCTACACCATGCTCAACCAGGGCATGAGCCATATCTGCGAATAGCAACCAACCACGGTACCAGCGCGGCCTGCACCCAAGCCGCAAAAACGGGAAAGGAACCCACCATGAAAAAGCAGTACAAGCTCGATGAGATCGATTGCGCCAACTGTGCGCGCGAGCTTCAGGACGAGCTGGCCAAGCTCGAGGGCGTCAAATCCGTGTCCGTCAACTTTATGACCCAGAAGCTGACGCTCGAGGCCGATGATGCTGAGTTCGACGAGGTGCTCAACCGCGTTGTTGAGTTTACGGCCGACGCCGAGCCGGACTGCGAGATCATTCTCTAGCCCAGGTTTACGCCAACCTGCAAGGCCGCGCTTGCCGCGGCCTTTGCTCGCGAAATTATATGAACGAGTGTTCATTCATTCAAATGGGAGGATACGAGTCATGGCCACCGCCGACCCCAAAAAGAAAAAGAAGAAGCGCAAGAAAAAAGAATCACTCGAGCATAAGCGCAACCGCATCCTGGTAGCGCTGGGCATTTTTGCCGTGGTGTACGCCCTCGATGAGCTCGGCACCCTCACTGCCGCATTCGGCACCCCGGGCGACATCTACGCCAGCTTTGTGCTGTTCCTCGTGCCGTTTTTGATTGCCGGCTACGACGTACTGCAAAAGGCATTCAATAACATCCGCCGCGGCAAGGCCTTCGACGAGAGCTTCCTCATGGCCGTCGCGACCATCGGCGCGTTTGCCATGGTGCTCTTCCCCGATACCGACCCGCACATGGCCGAAGGCGCCGCCGTCATGCTGTTCTACCAGGTCGGCGAGCTGTTTCAGGCGTACGCCGTGGGCAAGAGCCGCAAGTCGATCAGTACCATGATGGACATCGCGCCCGACTACGCTAACGTCGAGCAGCCCGACGGCACACTCGAGCAGGTCTTCCCCGATGACATCGCCGTCGGCACCGTGATCGTGGTCAAGCCCGGTGAGCGCGTGCCTATCGACGGCGTCATCGTCGAAGGCGAAACCCAGCTCGACACCGCCGCACTCACGGGCGAGTCAGTTCCCCGCCCCGCCAAGTCCGGCGACGACATCATCAGCGGCTGCATCAACATGACGGGCCTCATCCACGTGCGCACCACCAAGCCCTTTGGCGAGTCCACCGTCGCGCGCGTCCTGGAGCTCGTGGAGAATGCCAGCGAAAAGAAGGCGCGCACCGAGAACTTCATCACGCGCTTCGCCCGCGTCTATACGCCCGCCGTCACCGGCGCTGCCGCGGTGCTCGCGCTTGGCGGCGGCTTGGTCACCGGCGCCTGGTCCGACTGGATCCTGCGCGGCCTGACCTTCCTGGTCGTCAGCTGCCCGTGCGCGCTCGTGATCAGCGTGCCGCTCAGCTTCTTTGGCGGCATCGGCGGCGCATCCAAACTAGGCGTTCTCATCAAGGGTTCTAACTACCTCGAAACGCTCGCCGACGTGGACACCGTCGTCTTCGACAAGACCGGCACGCTCACCAACGGCACGTTTTCGGTCGTGGCGGTGCACCCCGAGTCTGGCTATACCGAGCAGTCGTTGCTCGAGGTCGCAGCCCTTGCGGAGTCGTTCTCCGATCACCCCATCGCGCAGTCCGTGCGCGCCGCCTACCATGGCGAGGTCGACCCCAAGCGCGTAAGCGACTCCACCAACGACGCGGGCCATGGCGTGACGGCAACCATCGACGGCAAGCACGTCGTCGTTGGCAATGCCAAGATGCTTGCTGCGGCCGGTATCGACGCTCCCAATTGCGAGGTTGTCGGCACAATCCTCCACGTGCTCGTTGACGGCGTGTACGCCGGCCACATCGTGATTGCAGACACCGTTAAGGCCGATGCCGAGCAGACGATCCGCGACCTGCACGCCGCCGGCGTCAAGCGCACCGTCATGCTCACGGGCGACCGCGAGGAAGTGGCTGCTGCGGTGGCCAAGCAGCTGGGGCTCGACGAGCTCCACGCGCAGCTGCTGCCGGGCGACAAGGTCGAGCGCGTCGAGGCATTGCTGGCAGCCGAATCGGGCAAGGGCAAGCTCGCCTTTGTCGGCGACGGCATCAACGATGCGCCCGTGCTCACCCGCGCGGACGTTGGCATTGCCATGGGCGCTATGGGTTCCGACGCCGCGATTGAGGCCGCCGACGTTGTGCTCATGGACGACAAGCCGTCCAACATTTCCCGCGCGATCCGCGTGGCACGAAAGACCATGGCGATTGTCTGGCAGAACATCATCTTTGCGCTGGGTATTAAGTTGCTGATTCTGGTGCTTGCGGCACTGGGCATCGCCAACATGTGGCTTGCCGTGTTCGGCGACGTAGGCGTGGCGATCATCGCCATCCTGAACGCCATGCGCGCGATGGGTGTCAAGAACCTGTAGCGTTCGTGGGCTGTCCGGCCGGGACCGGGCTTGGTTTTGAAAACGTCCTCGCGCATGAGGCCCGTCTTTCCTGCTCCTGCGGAGCAACGGAAAGACGGGTCTCGCGCTGCGGAGTGTTTTCAAAACCAAGCCCGGCCCCGGCCTGCATTGACACAGCTGGCGGTTCTTGGGCATCGCTTGCTGGCGGGGTTCCTTAGCTGAAATGGACCTGTCTCTTATACACATCTGACGCTGCCGACGATCTTACGCGTGTA
>CABSNA010000085.1 GCA_902478865.1 uncultured Collinsella sp. | reverse complement strand
ATGAAGGAAACCGAGAAGATCGAGATCATGCATTTCGACCAGGAGGGCTATCTCGAGGACGGCAAGGCGCTCTACGAGACCGGCAAGAAGATGACCGCGCTCGCCGACAAGGTCGCCGACGAGGGCTACGACGCCGTGTTCCTGATGGGCGTCGGCGGCACCTGGGACGAGCTCATGCAGCTCGAGTACCTCATGAACAAGTTCGGCGACCGCGACCTCGAGGTCTACCTGATCCACGCCGCCGAGTGGAACGCCATGGGCCACAAGCGCATGACCGAGAAGTCCGTCGTGCTCACCGCCTCCGAGTCCGGCACCACCCCCGAGGTCCTCGAGGCCGTCAAGAAGATGAAGGGCATGGGCGTGCGCGTCTACGCCATGACCAAGCCCGAGGGCCCCATCGGCCAGGCTGTGGGCGCCGAGAACTGCGTCGCCATGGCTTCTGACCATGGTTCGGGCGGCTGCGAGAAGGGCTACTACCTCGCCGACTGCTTCGGCCTGCGCCTGCTCAACCGCCGCGGCTGCTTCCCCAAGTTCGATCTGTTTATCGAGCAGACCAAGGATATCTGGAAGGACATGCTCGACATCCGCAAGCGCTTCGAGCCGCGCGCCGAGGAGCTCGCCAAGAAGTACGCCCTGGCCCCCTACACCATGTTCATCGGCTCCGGCGCCCTGTGGGGCGAGACGATCCTGTTCTCGATGTGCATCCTGGAGGAGATGCAGTGGAAGCGCACCCGCTACATCACCTCGGCCGACTTCTTCCACGGCACGCTCGAGCTCGTGGAGCCCGGCGTCCCCGTGTTCCTGTTCATGGGCGAGGACGAGAACCGCAAGCTCGACGAGCGCGTCCGCGCCTTCCTGACCCGCGGCGTGACCGGCGACACCGACATCAACATCATCGACACCGCCGAGTTCGCGATCCCCGGCCTTGACGACGAGTTCCGCGTCATCGTCTCCCCGTGGATTCTGACGGTGCTCGTGACCGACCGCCTGGCTCGCTACTACGAGACGGTCACCAAGCACAACCTCAAGTATCGTCGCTACTATCACCAGTTCGACTACTAAGAGCAAATAACGTTTGTGTAATTGGGCCCCGCTCCTATATGGAACGGGGCCTCGTTTAGGTTGGAGAGTAATTATGAGCTACCCCCTGCTTGCCGTCATGAATATCAGCCATCGTTATTTTGACCTTGAGGAATTCTTTTCTTCGGCAGCGGCCTCGGGCTATACGTGTTGCGAGCTTTGGACCGGGGCGATGCATCTGTATGTCGATTGCCATGGATACGATTCGCTCGAGCAGGTGCGGGAGCTGTCACAGCGGTATGGGATTCGGATTGTGGGGCTTTGTCCCGAACAGAACAACCCCAAGCCGTGGAATATCGCGGCGCGCGGGAATGAGGCGCGTGCCCGCACACTCGCGTACTTTAAGAACGTTGTAGATATTGCGGAGGAACTTGGAGCCGAGCAGGTCATGGTTTCGAGCGGCTGGGCATTTTTGAACGAGCCGATCGAGGACGCGTGGGGTCGCAGCTCCTCGATGCTGCGTGCGATTGCCGAGCATGCGGGAGAGCGCGGCGTGCGACTGGTGCTCGAGGCCCTACAGCCGGTTGAGTCGATGATTGTGAACTCGGCGGCCGACACGAAGCGCATGATCGAGGCAGTTGATCATCCGGCACTTAAGGCGTGTCTGGATATGGGCGCTATGGCGGTGGCGGGGGATACCATCGACGATTATTTCGATCTACTTGGCGATGATGTCGCCCATGTGCATTTTGTCGATGTTGCGGCAGATGGCACGACGCATCTTGCCTGGGGTGACGGCGACCGCGATATGCGCGCCGACCTAGATAGGCTGGTGGCGCGCGGCTATCGCGGAGTTGTTTCGGCCGAGACCTATGACTGGCGCTATTTCGCCGACCCCGCAGCTGCCGATGCGCAGGTAATGGCAGAGTATCGTCGTGCGATTGGCGCCTAGGTGGGGTTGGGCTGCGGCAATCTGCCCTATGTTTCCAAATGAATACGGTGTGAGCGGCTGCGACGGATTTTCCCCGCAAACACTCTAGTATGCTAAAGTACCCAGAAGACCGGCGGAGCTATGCCGGTCTTCTGTTCTATATGAAACACAGCATGAGGAGGCTCACCAGATGACGGCCACACCGTGGGGATTCCGGGACATATTGCCCGAGGAGGCTCAGGCGCGCGAGGAGATTGCACTGACGGTGAAGGGCTGCTTTAGGGAGCATCATTACCTGCCGGTCGAGACGCCGCTGCTCGAGGACAAGGGGTCGCTTGAGGAGGGCGGTCGCATTGCGGACACGCCGTTTAAGCTCTTTGATGACGACGGTCGCCTGCTGGTGGTCCGTCCCGACAACACGCTGCCGATCGTTCGTCTGGTTTCGACTCGCATGCGCGCGGCCGATCTGCCGCTGCGCCTGCGCTATGAGGCGCCGGTGGTTCGCGAGTGTCAGCGCAATGCCGGTGGCTCGCGTCAGTTTACGCAACTGGGTTTTGAGCTCATCGGCGCGGACGACACCGCGGGCGATGTCGAGATTGTCTCACTGGTCGCCGAGGCCGTGCGCAAGCTGGCACTTCCCGGTGCGCGCATTATCGCGGGCAGTGTGCGTCCGTTTAAGGAACTGCTTGCGGCGTGTGAAGATCGCGAGCTGGCTGCCGAGGTATTGCGTTGTGTGCACGCCAACGACTTCGTGGGCCTCGATGCCCGCGTGGCGAAAAGCACCGAGCCCGAGGCCGTCAAGGCCGCCATTAGCGAGCTGCCGCGTCTGCACGGTGGTGCCGAGGTGCTCGACCGCGTCGACGCGCTGCTGGCGGCGGCGGGCATTGTTGCGCCGCTCACGCGCGAGCTGCGTGCCCTGGTCGAGGGCCTGGCTCCCGAGGACGCCCAGGTGCTGTCCTTCGACTTCTCCATCATGAACTCTTTCGATTACTACACGGGTCTGGTCTTTAAGGCCTATGCCGGCGGCCTGCCCGATCCGGTGGGCTCGGGCGGTCGCTACGACTCCATCTTTACCGGCGCGTTCGGCGACGGCGTCGAGGTGCCGGCGGCGGGCTTCGCCTTTTCGCTCGAGCGCCTGGAGGCCGCGCGCACCTCGGCCGAGGATGCCGCTTCCGATGGTGACCATGCCGTGGGCCGTGGCGCCGAGGGTCCGCTGTGCATTGCCGTGCCCAAGGGCTCGCTTAAGGCCGACACGCTCGACGTGCTCGAGGCCGCGGGCCTGGACGTCTCCGAGCTGCGCGACCCCGGTCGTCACCTGATTGTGCGCGGCCGCGACACGCGTGCCGGCGAGGGCGCGGTTGGAGATATCGAGTTTGTCATTGTGCGCCCCAGCGACGCGCCTGCCTTTGTGGGCTGCGGCGGCGCCGACTGCGGCATCTGCGGCTGGGACTCGCTTATCGAGGCAGACCTCAACCTACTGCAGCTGGTCGATCTGGGCTACGGCCTGTGCACTTTCATTGAGGCGGAGCCCGCATGGCGCGCCGGTCAGGCCGAGCGCAACTACGTCCGTCGCGGGTCGCTTCGCGTGGCCACCAAATACCCGCGCATCGCGAGCGCCTGGTATGCCGAGCGCGGCGTGAATGCCGACATCGTTTCGCTGCACGGCAATATTGAGCTGGGCCCCATCGTCGGCATGACCGACCGCATCGTGGACATTACCGCCACGGGTGCCACGTTGCGCGACAACGACCTGGTCATCACCGGCCGCATTATGGACTGCACGGCCCGCTTCTTCGTCAACCCAGGTGCCGCGCACTTGGATCCGCGCGTTCGCAACTTGGCCGATCGCTTGGCAGCTGCTGTTAAGGACAAGCATTTTGAGCCCGTCGCGGGCTCGGCACAATAGCGCGAGCACGCACGGGCACCCCCATATCCGGGCTGCGGACCGATTGGCGCCGCTGCCCGGCACCTCGTTTTTCAAACGCAACCTCGACCGATAGGGGATACCGATATGAAGACCATCAAGCTTGCTCCCGGTGAGCGTCTCGTTGCCAACCAGCTCAGCCGCAAGGGCGTGCTGCCGCAAAACATCGTCGACGCTGCCCGCGATATCGTGGCCAACGTGCGCGCCAACGGCGATGCCGCGGTGCGCGATTACTGTCAGCGTTTTGACGGTGTTGAGCTGCAGAGTTTTCGCCTACCGCAGGAGCAGATCGATGCCGCGCTCGAAGGCCTCGATCCGGCCTTTGTCGCCGCGCTCGAGAAGGCCGCACGCCAGATTCGCGAGTTCCACCAGCGCGAGGTCGAGCAGAGTTGGTTTACCACGCGTCCGGACGGCACGATGCTCGGCGTTAAGGTGACCCCGCTTGCCGCTGCCGGCATCTACGTGCCGGGCGGCCGCGCGCAGTATCCCTCAACTGTGCTCATGAACGCCATCCCCGCCAAGGTTGCCGGCGTTAAGCGCGTGGTCATGGTGACCCCGCCGCAAAAGAATGGCCTGATTAGCCCCTATACGCTCGCCGCGGCAAAGCTCGGCGGCGTGGACGAGATCTACATGGTGGGCGGCGCTCAGGCCGTGGCCGCGCTGGCATACGGTACTGAGACCATTCCGCGCGTCGACAAAATCACCGGTCCGGGCAACGCCTTTGTCGCCGCCGCCAAGCAGATTGTCTCGGGCGACGTGGGTATCGACATGGTCGCCGGCCCCTCCGAGGTCTGCGTGCTGGCCGATGCCACGGCCAAGCCTATGGTGGTCGCGGCCGACCTGATGGCCCAGGCCGAGCACGATCCGCTGGCAGCCTGCTATCTGGTGACCTGCGACGAGCAGTTTGCGCGCGAGGTCGAGGCGGGTATCGACATTCTGGTAGCGCAGTCCCCGCGTGCCGAGATCACGCGCGCCTCACTCGATAACGAGGGCACCATCGTGGTGGCCACCGACATGGCCGCTGCCGTCGAGGCGGTGAACACCGTGGCGCCCGAGCACCTGGAACTGCACTGCAAGGATGCGATGGGTCTGCTTGGCGGTATCCGCAACGCCGGTGCCATCTTTGTGGGCGCTTGGAGCTCCGAGCCGCTCGGCGATTATGTTGCCGGCCCCAACCACACGCTGCCGACCGGCGGCACGGCCATGTTCTCCAACCCGCTTTCGGTCGAAGAGTTTGTTAAGCGCTCGAGTGTCATTTGCTATACGCCCGAGGGCCTGCTCTCCGACGCTCCCGCTACGCAGCGCCTGGCCGAGGCCGAGGGCCTGTGGGCGCACGCGCTTTCTGCCGCACTGCGCCGCCGCGTGTTGGAGCGGGGCGAGGATGCCGTGAGCGCCGCGTCGCTGGCTGCGGCCGACCTGACCAAGGTTGCCTGGCCGGGCGACGCCGTGGCGACGGTTGCCGAGGGTGTGGACCTGGCGGCGGCGGGCGGTGCCGCTGGCGCGGTCGTCGAGGAGGCCTAATATGGCCGAGCTGACGTCCCGTATGAAGGAGCTTGTCCAGCCTTACCTGGTCGGCATTGAGCCCTACGATCCCAACTTTACGCCCACGCGCATCAACCTTTCGGCCAACGAGAACACCTATCCCGTGCCGGCCGGCGTGCTCGAGGCGATCGACGCGGCCCTGGCTGCTACACCGCTCAACCGCTATCCCGATCCCATGTCCAACGACCTGCGCGACGAGCTTGCTGCCCGGCATGGCGTGATGCGCGAGAACATCTGCGTGGGAAACGGCGGCGACGAGCTGCTCTATAACTATCTGCTGGCGTTTGGCGGCGCGGGGAGGACCCTGCTCAACTGTCCGCCGTGCTTTAGCGAGTACGCGTTCTTTGCGTCGCTCTGTCAGATCGAGGTGTGCGACGTGTGGCGCGATCCGGCGACCTTTGAGCTCGACCAAGCTGCTGTGCTCGCGGCCGCGCCCGAGTGCAACCTGGCAATCGTGACCTCGCCCAACAATCCCACGGGTGATGTGGCTCCGCTCGACTTTGTCGCGGCCCTGTGCGATGCGTGCCCCGGCATGGTCATGGTCGACGAGGCCTACGTTGAGTTTGCTGACGATTCGTTTGGCGCGGCCACCACGGCGCAGGGGCTTATTGCCGAGCATCCCA
>CABSNA010000084.1 GCA_902478865.1 uncultured Collinsella sp. | reverse complement strand
CGCGGGGCCTGCGGGGTTTCCACGGGCACGTCCTCGCCGCGTTGCGGCTGCGGGACGTGCCCTTAGGAAACCCCTCCCGGCCCCGCGGCCTTCGCAGCCTTACTTCAGCGAGTTGGCTGATAAAAGATGGCGTGCCGCCCCGTTTGGGGCGGCACGTTTTGTTTGGGCTGCACGTTTTTGTTTGGGTGGGCGTCTGCCGCGTGCGTTACTCGACATATTGAAACTTATTCGTTGAAAAAGCGAATGTTACGACGAAGCCTTCGCCGGAGTCGGATGCCGCGGTGACGTCGATGCCCATCTTGGAGCACAGGCGCGCCACCAGGTAGAGGCCGATGCCCGTTGCGCGCTTGGTGGCGCGACCGTTGTCGCCGGTAAAGCCCTTCTCGAACACGCGCGGCAGGTCGGCCGCGTTCACGCCGCAGCCGTTATCGGCAACGGTGAGCTCGATGCGCTCGCTCGCCAGGCCCTCGTCCAGCAACGCGCCCGAAAACACGATCTTCGCGCCGTCCTCGCGCGCATATTTAATGCTGTTCTGAATGAGCTGGCCCAGGATAAATTCGAGCCATTTTTCGTCGGTAAAGACCTCGAAGTCAAGGTTCTCGCACACCGGAGCCACGTGCGCCGCAATGAGCTCGCGCGCGTTGGCCTTAATCGCACCCGTCACCAGGGTCTTAAGATCCCAACGGCGAATCAGGTAATCGCGCTCCACGACTTCCGAGCGCGCATAGTACAGTGCCTGGTCGATATAGCGCTCAACGCGAGCCAGCTCGCGACCCAGGTCATCCACACGCGACAGGTCGTCTTCGCTGCCGTCCAGGTTTTCAAGAATCAGATGGGCTGCCGCCAGGGGCAACTTGGCCTCGTGGACCCAGCTTTCGATATAGTCGCGATAGTCGTCGGTTTGACGTCGCCCTTCCGCTACCTCATCGCAAGCCGCCTTGCCCACGCGGCGCAGGACTTCGTATTCGAGCTCGCCCTCGGCATAGGTCGGACACTGCACCATCTCCTGCACCCACGCAGGGCTTTCCAGCTCCTCGGCCGCGCGGTCCAGCTGGTGCAAAAATCGACGGCGGCGCGCGTACTCGATCACGATGCCGAGCATGCCAAAGATAAAGGACACGCCGACCGCCACGACCACGATGGAAGCGGGTGCCCCGGCGACCGTCAGCACAAAGCAACTCAACAGCACGCCGCACGTCCACACGGCGACGGGAAGCAGCGCATCTTTAAAGAACTTGGCAAACGACATAACCGGCACCTAGATCGAGTAACCCTGACCGCGATGCGTGGTCAGATACCCCTTGATGCCGATTTTTTCGAGCGTGGTGCGCAGACGGTTGATGTTGACAGTGAGCGTGTTGTCGTCCACAAAGGCATCGGAGTCCCACAGGTCCTGCATGATGGCCGAGCGCGAGACGATCTTGCCCGCGCGGCTCAGGAGCAGCGAGAGAATGCGCAGCTCATTTTTGGTGAGCTCGGTGCTGTCGCCGGTCGCCGTGTTGGTGACCGCGGAGCGAGCAAGGTCGAGCTCCAGCCCCTTGTGGACGAGCGTGCTGCGCTCGCCCGCCGCCGCGGTGCGACGCAGCAGTGCGTTGATGCGCGCCACGAGCACGCGCGCGCTGTAGGGCTTGGGAACAAAGTCATCCGCGCCGAGCGTCATGGCCATGACCTCGTCGATCTCGGTCGTGCGCGACGTGAGGACGATGATGGGGACCTCGGATTCGCGGCGAACCTCGTGGCAGATATGCTGGCCGTCCTTGACGGGAAGCGTGAGGTCGAGCAGCACCAGGTCGGGCGCGGCGGCGAGAATATCGCGCGAGACATGCTCGAACGATTCGCAGGCCTCGATTTCAAACCCGGCGCGGGCAAGGATGTCGACAAGCTCACGACGAATGGGCTCGTCGTCCTCAACGATATAGATTAGCGCCATGGATTCCGCTCCCCTCTTGGTTGTCTTGCCACCATTATGGCTGCGAAACTGCAGGTGCGCGCCACGCACGTCGCCAAGGTGACAGAACTGTTCGCGAGCGGGGCGTTTTGTCCGCCTCGCACTCGCAGCGGTGGCGGGAACCAAAATGATTCTTTAATCCCCGTCCCAGAATAATCATTTAGCGGCGGGCGCGAAGCTTTTCGTAGCCGTCGGCAAAGAAGGCGACCGTCGCGGCATCAGACTCGGCGGCGTCGGCGTCGGTGGCAGGCACCACGCCGTGCTCGTCGCTTACCAGGAACAAGGCGCCCTTGAGCTGTGCGGGAATGTCTACGCGCGTGACCGGGATGCCCTTGGTCTGGGCCAGCTGCTCTATGAGCGTCGCCGTGCCACACAGGCACTCGTCCGCCGGCGCCACAAAGGCCAGCTCGCCGTTGTTGACGGCAGCGAGCAGCTCGGGCGCCACGCCGGTTTCGTCGGCCTCGGAGCGGGCCTCGGCGGAGCGGGCACGCAGCGCCTTGGCCGAAGTATCGGCCAGCGGCTCGTACTCACCCACCGTCATGGCGGCATTGCCGTTAACGTCGATCACCAGCATGAGCACGCCGTCGTGCGCGGTGTAATCGCCCTCGGCAAGCGACCACTCAACGTGCTGCTTGGCCCAGCTGAGCATGTTATGGGTAAGCGGCTCGCCCTGCACCAAGCGCTCGGACAGCGCGCGAATGTGACGGTTGAGCATGGGCACCTTTTTGTTGGACATGCGCCAACGGCAGATAAGCGCGGGCTTGTCGAGCGTAAACTTCTCGACCGCCTCCTGATTGGCGCAAAAGTCCTCGTACGCACGCTGGTCCTCGGCATTGCCAAACAGCTCTGCATCATCAATCTGGGGCATGGTCATACCTTTCGTGTTAGTCATTCCGTCCTCTTATACCAAAAAGACGGCCCTCCAAACGGAGCGGCCGTCTTTTGCAGAGATTATTTTAGAAGCGAGGCGGTCCAAGGGACGAGATAACATCCCATCCTCCCCAGTCAACCTAACAGGTCGGCGAGGGTTGCCCAGGTGCCGCAGATTGCCGTGAAAGAGGAGCGACGCGTACTTGGGTACGCGAGCGACGAATGAGCGGCAAGGTGCGGTGGTTGGGCAAGCCGCAGCGCCACCTCCCTACTTAATGGCGGAAGTGGCGGGCGCCCGTGAAAACCATCGCAATATTGTGCTCGTTGCAGGCCTGGATGCTCTCGTCGTCGCGCTTGGAGCCACCGGGCTGGATGATGCAGGTCACGCCGTGTGCGGCAAGCACGTCGACGTTGTCGCGGAACGGGAAGAACGCGTCGCTTGCACAGGCAAAGCCGCCCTTCTCCACGCCCTCGCGCTCGCAGAAGTCCTCGGCGCGCTCGCAGGCCAGCAGTGCGGAGTCAACGCGGTTGGGCTGACCCGGACCCATGCCAATGCCGGCCTTGCCCTTGGAGACCAGGATGGCGTTGGACTTGACGCCCTTGCAGACCTTCCAGGCAAACTCGAGCTCGGCCATCTCGGCGTCGGTGGGCTTGCGGTCGGTGGGGAACGTAAAGGTCGCGGGGTCCTCGGTCACGTGGTCGACTTCCTGCACCAGCATGCCGCCGTCGACGGAGCGCAGCTCCACCTGGGCGCCGTGGTCCACGCCGCCGGTAGCCAACACGCGCAGGTTGGGGCGCTTGGCCATGCGCTCGAGCGCCTCGTCGGTGTAGCTCGGGGCGATGATGACCTCGACGAACTGCTTGTTCTGATCGGCAAAGTGCTCAACCAGCTCAAAGGGAACCTCGCGGTTGCAGGCGATGATGCCGCCGAAGGCGCTCTTGGGATCGCAGGCGAAAGCGCGGTCGTAGGCGGCCGTGATGTCCTCGGCAACGGCGGAACCGCAGGGGTTCTGATGCTTGAGGATCACGCAGGCCGGCTCGTCGAACTCGCGGACCAGGTTCCAGGCGGCATCGGCGTCCAGATAGTTGTTGTAGCTGAGCGGCTTGCCCTGGATCTGCTCGGAGCCCACAAGCGGGAACTGAGAGCTCGCGGTGTTCTCGCAGCCCTCGGCAAAGCGGTAGACCGTAGCCTTTTGCTGAGGATTCTCACCATAGCGCAGGTCGTCGACCTTCTCCAGCGAGATCTCGAGCTTGGCAGAGGTGTCCGCCACGTCGCTTGCCTGAGCGGCAAGCCAACGGGAGATAGCCGTGTCGTAGGCGGCGGTAGTCTGGTAGACCTTCACCTGCAGGCGGCGACGGGTGGAAAGCGTGGTGCAGCCACCGGTCTCGCGCATCTCGGCCAGGACGGCATCATAGTCGGCCGGGTCGGAGATGACGGTAACGCTCGCGGCGTTCTTGGCGGCAGAGCGCAGCATGGAGGGACCACCGATGTCGATGTGCTCGATGGCATCCGCAAAGGTGACCTCGGGGTTGGCGACGGTCTTCTCGAACTCGTACAGGTTGACGACGACCAGGTCGATCAGCTTAATGCCGTGCTGGGCGGCCTCCTGCATGTGCTGCTCGGAATCGCGGCGGGCCAGCAGCGCGCCGTGAACCTTGGGGTGTAGGGTCTTAACGCGGCCGTCCATCATCTCGGGATAGCCCGTGAACTCCTCGATGGGGGTTACGGGAACGCCCGCGTCCTCGATGGCACGAGCCGTGCCGCCCGTAGAGATGATCTCGACGCCAAAGTCATCAACCAGCGTCCGTGCGAAATCGACGACACCCGTCTTATCGGTAACCGAGATCAACGCGCGTGCGATCTTCACATCAGATCCCATGCAGTCCTCCTGTCTGGTACGCCGCCGTGCTCTGTGAGTCGGTGATACGTCGATCTGCAGCGCTCGCGCAGCGGCATTGAAAATACTGATTCAATGTAGCGCATCGAGCGCGACGTTGCATCCCGCAACGCACGGCTGTGCAGAAAAAGTTTGCGAGCGGGGGGATGGGCACGGCACCGGGCACGGTGAGTTCATGGAACACAGGGGCACCATAATTAGATGCCATTGGCGTGGTAGAACTGTGCTCGATATGCATCCGCAAAAGAAAGAGGCACCATGGTCTCGCGGGTTCTCTACCGACCGTTTGATACCGAAGACTTCGACGCCATCGCGCTGATTCTGCAGCAGCTTTGGCATAACAATTCGGATAACGATGAGTACAACCGCCTCGAGGCCGCGTGCGACCTTGCCTACTGCCTTTCGTCGTCGACGTTTTCGCAGGTTGCGGTGATTGACGGTCAGGCGCGTGGCATTTCGCTCGCGCGTGCGGGACAGAGCTCCGGCGCCACCGTTAAGGAACATTGGATGGATACCGAACGCGCGCTGCTATCGCAGATGCGTGAGCTGGAGCCCGATGCCTGCGCCGAGTATCTCTCGTTTGTACGCGCAACCATCCGAACCAACAACCGCCTGCTCGAGAGCAGCCCATTGCCGCACGACAACGAAGTCGCGCTGCTCGCCGTCGATCCCGATGTCCATGGCCTGGGCGTTGGCTCGGTGTTGCTCGATGCCGCTGTTTCGTACCTTTCCTCGCGCGGGGCGACAAGGGCGCACCTGTACACCGACTCCAACTGCTCGTGGAAGTTCTACGAGTTGCACGGCTTTAAGCGCACGGCCACGCACCGCGCCAACCGCGAAGAGCGTCGTCACGACATGCCGCGCGAAAGCTTTCTCTACGAACTCGACCTAACAGCCTAGCCCAAGCAGCCACACCTAGTCATTTAAGAACGTCCCCAATGACTGATCCCCAACAACTAGTCATTTAAGTCTGTCCCCAATGAGTGGCCTAGGGGGTTTGTAGATAGCCGTGGTCAAAATACATCAAATATGAGTACTGTTACCTTTTTAGTAGCAGCGATTCGGGGCATTTTTGATGCTTATAGGCATGACGACCAGCTGCACGAGCTGACGTAACTCCCCAAATGTTCAATAAAATGGGCTCCTAACGAGAAGTACTCTCATTAGGAGCCCATTATTATGTGCAAACATATGTGACCAACGCAGCAACAGTACTCATATTTTGCATTTTTTGTCCACTGCCCCTTGCGCGAAGGTCCTCAGCGGAAAGTTTGACCCGTTTCGATGCACAAAAATGGGATGAATCTTCCCTGGCAACCGCCCAGAAAGATCCACCCCAAAGCAAGCGCTCGCTAGAACGTTCCGCCGCCGCCTCCGCCGACGCCGCCGCCTCCGCCGCCCGAGAAGCCGCCGCC
Organism: uncultured Collinsella sp.; assembly: GCA_902478865.1. GTDB lineage: Bacteria > Actinomycetota > Coriobacteriia > Coriobacteriales > Coriobacteriaceae > Collinsella. The sequence continues at coordinate 56 of CABSNA010000084.1, read as the reverse complement.
ACCGCCGCCGCTCGAGCTGTCGGAGCTCTGTCTCTTATACACATCTGACGCTGCCG
>CABSNA010000083.1 GCA_902478865.1 uncultured Collinsella sp. | reverse complement strand
TCGTCGGCAGCGTCAGATGTGTATAAGAGACAGGCTTACCGACATGATTGTGTGGCTCTGGGAGGCCGACGATGATACCGTCGAGCTCGAGGTTTTCGACCCGCGCGACGGCACCGTCACCCCCGTCGAGCTCGATCGTTTTCCCGGTGAGGACTGGGGCCTTGAGTTCGATGGCCCCATCTTCGACGGCATGCGTACCTGCGTCAACGCCTGCGTGTTCTGCTTTATGACCATGCTCCCCAAGGGCGGCCGCTCCACGCTCTATATTCGCGACGACGACTATCGCCTAAGCTTTTTGCAAGGCAACTTTGTCACGCTTACGAACCTCACCGACGAGGACGTGCAAAACGTCATCCAGCGCAACATGAGTCCCATGAACGTGTCGGTCCACGCTGTGAGCCCCGACGTCCGCCGTCGTATGATGGGCCGTAACGCTCAGCGAGGCATGGACGTACTCGAGACCATCATGGCCGCCGGCATCGAGATTCACGCGCAGATCGTGTTGTGCCCCGGCATGAACGACGGCGAGGAGCTGGAAAAGACCCTGCGCTTTTGCGAGGAGCACGAGCAAATCACAAGCCTGGGCATTGTGCCGCTCGGTTTTACCAAGCATCAGAACCGTTTTAGCTGGTCCTACAGCGACAAGCCCGAGCTAGCGCGCGAGACCATTGCCATGATCCGTCCCTACCAGGACCGCGCCTATGAGCGCTTTGGCCGCCACACCTTCCAGATGAGCGACGAGTTCTATCTGGACGCCGGCATCGATCCTCCCGAGGCAGACTTTTACGACGGTTACCCGCAGTACTACGACGGCATCGGCATGATCCGCTCGTATCTAGACGAGACCGACGACGTGCTTGCCGCCGATACCGAGCGTCTGGCCCGCGTCCGCGAGGCCATCGCCGCCCGCAGCCAGCACCTGCTGTGCCTCTCGGGCGCCAGCGCACGCGACACGGTGGCCCGCTTTGTGGAGTCGCCCCAGGGACTCGCCGGCACTGTCACGGCCATCAAGAACCGCTACTTTGGCGGCAACGTGGACGTGACCGGCCTCATCGTCGCGTGTGACATCTTGGAGCAGCTGCCCCAAGATCTGTCGGGGGTTATGCTCTTTGTGCCTAAGCTCATGTTCAACGCTGACGGCATGACGCTTGACGAGTATCATCGTGACGATTTACTCGCAAGCCTTACCAGTCGCGGCGCCGAGGTTCATGTGGTGTCGACCATGCCGCATGAGCTGCTCGATACCCTGGAGCACATCCTTGGCATTGTGCCTGCCGACTCTACTAATTCCGCTGACCCTACCCATTAAAGGAGAGCAGATGAAACCTATCGTCGCCGTCGTCGGACGCCCCAACGTGGGCAAGTCCACGCTCGTTAACCGCCTGGCTCAGACCTCGGACGCCATCGTCCACGAGTCTCGCGGCGTCACGCGCGATCGCTCATATCACACGGCCGATTGGAACGGCCGCGAGTTCACCATCGTCGACACGGGCGGTATCGAGCCGCTCAAGAGCGACGACGTCTTTGCCACGTCCATCCGCGACCAGGCGCTCGCCGCCGCCGAGGAAGCCGCCGTCATCCTGTTTGTGGTCGATGGCCGCACCGGCGTCACCGAGGAGGACGAGTCGGTCGCTCGCATGCTCAAGCGCTGCGACAAGCCGGTCTTTCTGCTGGTGAACAAGCTCGACAACCCCGATCGCGAGAACGACAGCATCTGGGAGTTCTATTCGCTCGGCATCGGTGAGCCCACGCCGCTCTCGGCCCTGCATGGTCATGGCACGGGCGACCTGCTCGACGATATCGTGGCCCTGCTTCCGGAGGAAGAGGACGAGGTCGCCGACGAGTTCCCCGATGCGCTGAACGTGGCCATCATCGGCCGCCCCAACGCCGGCAAGTCCTCGCTGTTCAACCGCATCCTGGGCGCCGACCGCTCTATCGTGTCCAACATTGCCGGCACGACGCGCGACGCCATCGACACCGTCGTGGAGCGCAACGGCAAGCACTACCGCATGGTCGACACCGCGGGCATCCGCAAGAAGAGCACCGTGTACGAGAATATCGAGTACTACTCGATGGTCCGCGGCCTGCGCGCCATCGACCGCGCCGACGTGGCGCTGCTCGTCGTCGACGCCTCCGTGGGCGTTACCGAACAGGACCAGAAGGTCATGGGTCTTGCCATCGAGCGCGGCTGTGCCATCGTTGTGCTGCTCAACAAGTGGGACCTGCTCGACGACGACCGCAAGCGCGAGGCCTGCATGGAGACCATCGACCGCCGTCTGGGCGTCATGGCTCCCTGGGCCCAGTACCTGCGCATCTCTGCCCTCACTGGCCGCAGCGTCGAGAAGATCTGGGCGATGGTCGACGCAGCCGAGAAGACGCGTTCGCAAAAGATCAGCACCTCGCGCCTCAACACGTTCCTCACCGACCTACGTGAGTTCGGCCACACCGTGGTGGACGGCAAGCGCCGCCTGCGCATGCACTACGTGACTCAGACGGGCGTCAATCCGCCGACGTTCACGTTCTTCGTCAACCACAGCGATCTGGTCAACGACACCTACCAGCGCTACGTGGAGAACCGCATGCGCTCGACCTTCGATTTTGCCGGCACGCCCATTCGACTCTTCTTTAGGAAGAAGGAACAAAAGGATGCATAATCCGATTCTGCTGACCGCCATCTGCGCCGTGGTCTCGTTCTTTATCGGAGCGATTCCGTTTGGCCTGATCCTGGGCCGCGTGTTCAACCACACCGACATTCGCAAGGCGGGTTCCGGCAACATCGGCACAACCAATGCGCTGCGCGTGGCCGGCCCTAAGGTGGCCGCGCTCACGTTGTTGCTCGACTGCCTTAAGGGCGCCATCTGCGTCCTTATCGCGCGTCCGCTCATTGCCGACTTGGGCTATGGCTTCCCCGTAAGCATCATGGCGCCCGGAGCCCCCGGCGATTGGATGCTCGGCGTCATTTGCCTGGCAGCGGTGTGGGGCCATATCTTCTCGCCCTACCTTAACTTCCACGGCGGCAAGGGTATCGCGGTTGGCCTGGGCGTCATCCTCGCCTGGTACTGGCCTATTGGCCTGTCGCTGCTCGGCATGTTTATCGTGGCCGTCGCCATCACCAAGTATGTGTCGGTGGGCTCGCTTGCCGCTGCCATCGGTCTTCCCATCGCTGCTTGCGCGGTCTTTCCGTACAGCAGCCTGGGACTTAAGTTTTGCATGGCGATAATCGGCATCACCGTTGTGTGGGCCCATCGCGCGAATATCCAAAAGCTCATGGCCGGTAAGGAGTCCAAGCTCTCGTTTACCAAGCGCGTCACCGAGCCCGACGATAAGTAGGAGAGAGTCATGAATGTTGCGCTGATTGGCTCCGGCTCCTGGGGAACCGCCGTCGCCGGCCTTGCCGCCGCGCGAGCCGAGCGCGTGACCATGTGGGCCCACAGCGAGCAGACGGCCGCCGGCATCAATGGCGAGCACTGCAACCCCCGGTATCTGGTGGACTACGAGCTGCCCGGCAACGTCGTCGCCACGACGGACCTGGCGCAAGCGCTCGACGCCGCCGACGCCATCATCTTTGCCGTGCCCTCCACACACCTGCGCAGCGTATGTCATCAGGCAGCGCCTTTCATCGCCGCCAACACCCCGGTGCTCTGCCTTACCAAGGGCATTGAGCCCGAGTCTGGCCTGCTCATGAGCGAGGTCATTGCCAGCGAGATCGGCAACGAGCGGCGTGTGGCGGCCCTCTCGGGCCCCAACCATGCCGAGGAGATTTGCCGCGGCGGGCTCTCTGCCGCCGTCATCGCCAGCGAGGACCAGCAGGTGGGGGAGACCTTTAAGGAGCTGCTGCTGTCCACGGCCTTCCGCATCTACCTGTCGCAGGACATGACCGGCGTCGAGGTTTGCGGCGCCATGAAAAATGTCATCGCCATTGTGTGCGGCATTTCCGCCGGCTCCGGCGCGGGCGACAACACGCTCGCCCTCATCATGACGCGCGGCCTGGCCGAGATCAGCCGTCTGGCGCACGCCCGCGGCGGCCAAGCTATGACCTGCATGGGGCTTGCCGGCATGGGCGACCTCATTGCCACCTGCACCTCGGAGCATTCGCGCAACCGCACCTTTGGCTACGAGTTTGCCCACGGTGTGTCGCTCGACGAGTATCAGGAGCGCACGCATATGGTGGTTGAAGGCGCCGTCGCGGCCCGCAGCGTCAGCGAACTTGCCCGTTCACTGGGCGTAGACATTCCGCTCACCTTTGCCGTGGAGCAAACGCTCTACAACGGTGTTACTTTGGATAGGGCGCTCGAGATTCTTACCGATCGCGTACCTTCCCAAGAGTTCTACGGACTCACCGACTAGCGCAGAAAGGCTTCTACCATGGGTTCCATCAAAATCGCTCCGTCTGTCCTTTCGGCCGACATGGCCAACCTCAAGGGCGAACTCGACAAGATCGCCGGTGCCGACTACGTGCACTTCGACGTTATGGACGGTCACTTTACCGGCAACCTCACCTTTGGCGTTGACATCCTTAAGGCCGTCAAGCGCTCCACCGATGTACCGGTCGACGCGCACCTCATGGTGACGAACCCCGACGAGACGGTCGATTGGTACGCCGACGCCGGTGCCGACATGATCACCGTGCACTACGAGGCTTCCACGCACCTGCACCGCACGCTCACGCATCTGCAGCAGCGCGGCGTCAAGGCCGGCGTGGTGCTCAACCCCGCCACCCCCGTGTGCGTGCTCGAGAGCATCATCGACGTCGTCGATATGGTGCTGCTCATGAGTGTGAACCCGGGCTTTGGCGGCCAGAGCTTTATCCCGGGCACGCTGCCTAAGCTGCACGAGCTTACGGCCATGTGTGAGCGTCACGGCGTGTCGCCCCTGATCGAGGTCGATGGCGGTATTTCTTCCAAGAACATCGCCGAGGTCGTCAAGGCCGGCGCCAACGTGCTCGTAGCCGGCTCCGCCGTTTTTAAGTCCGAAGATCCCGCCGCCGAGGTTGCGCTGCTGCAGAAGCTGGGCAATGAGGCCGCACAGGAGGCATAAACCCTTATGACCGCAGGTCAAAACCGCATACCCGTGAATCTTGACTATGCCGCCTCGACGCCCATGCGCGCCGAGGCGCTCCTTGCGCAGCGTGAGTACGATGATAGCGAGCTCGCCGGCGTCAACCCCAACTCGCTGCATTCGCTCGGCCGCAAGGCTGCCGCGCGTCTGGAGGTTGCACGTCGCGAGATCGCCCGCAGCTTTGGCGCGCGCGTCCGCCCGTCCGAGATCGTCCTGACCAACGGCGGCACCGAGGCCAACCAGCTGGCGCTCCTCGGTCTTGCCGAGGGCGCCCGCCAGCGCGACCGTAAGCGTAGCCGTGTGATCGTATCTGCCATCGAGCACGATTCAATCCTCGACAACCTGCCGCTGCTGCGCGCCGCCGGCTTTACCGTCGACCTGGTGCAGCCCTGCCGCGCGGGCTACATCGAGACCGCCGCGCTGAGCGACTTGCTCGGCGACGACGTGGCACTCGTGAGCATCATGGCCGCCAACAACGAGACCGGCGTAGTGCAGCCCATCCGCGAGCTGGCCGCGGCTGCGCATACCGTGGGCGCCCTGTTCCACACCGATGCCATCCAGGGCTACTTGCATATTCCGCTCGATGTCACCGAGCTGGGAGTTGACGCTATGACCGTTGCCGCGCACAAGATCGGTGGCCCCGTGGCATCTGGCGCACTCTACCTTAAGAGCCGCACGCCGCTGCGCCCGCGCATCTTTGGCGGCGGACAGGAGGCCGGTCGTCGTGCCGGCACGCAAGACCTGCGCACGCAGCTCGCCTTTGCCGCTGCCGCCCGTACGCTGGCGCCCCATGTGGCCCAGGAGCGTGCGACGCTGCAAGCCCTTTCCGGCAAGCTCTACGCCACGCTTACGGCCCATCCGCGTATTCATGCCACCATGGGCGACTACGCACAGGCCGATCGCCTGCCGGGCATGGTGTCGATCTACGTCGACGGCATGGACTCCGAGGAGCTCATCGTCAAGCTCGATGCCGCCGGCTTTGAGGTTTCGGCCGGTTCGGCGTGCTCGAGCGGCAGCATGGACCCGAGCCATGTTTTAAGCGCGATGGGCATCGGTCGCGAGCAGGCATTGGGCGCACTGCGCATTTCCTTTGACGACCGCGTGAATCCGGACGATCTGGACGAGTTTGCCCAGACGCTGCTCTCGATCGTAG
>CABSNA010000082.1 GCA_902478865.1 uncultured Collinsella sp. | reverse complement strand
TTTATTTGGATTGATTCGTTGAATTTGGAGGGCTTGGTTGTGAGTTATTTGGATCTGGCTCGTGGTCGCTATTCTTGTCGTTCGTTTGAGGACCGTCCTGTTGAGCAAGCTGTGGTGGATGCCATTGTTGAGGCTGGGCGGATTGCTCCTTCTGCTTGTAATAATCATCCAACCCGTGTGATGGTGTTGGATACGCCTGAGCTTCTGGAGAAGGCAGCTGCTTGTCAGCCTCGGTTTGCTCGTGATGGGTCTATCTTTGGCGCTCCGCTTATCTTCCTTATTTGCAGCGTTACCGATGATGCCTGGGTGCGCCCGTATGATCAGATGAACTCGAGTGCCATCGATACTTCGATCGTCTGCGATCAGATGATGATGGAGGCCACCGAGCAGGGCCTGGGAACGTGTTGGGTATGCCATTTTAAGCCCGAGGTGGCACAGGAGCAGTTCAACCTGCCCGAGGGCGTCTATCCCTATCACATGCTCGTCTGCGGATATCCTGCCGACCACATCGCCGATTCCGAGCATCGCGAGGCCCGTACCATTCCCCTCTCCGACTTCCTCCTCAAGTAGATTTTGGGACATGCCCTAAAACCTATCCTTGACCGCTCACCGGTTCGCCGAGTTCTGCGCCACTATGTGCAGGGCTCGGTTTTTTATGTTGCGCGCCCCGGTACAGTCATAAAAAAGGACCCGCAAGCTGCGGGTCCTTTCTAGGCACTAAATTGTAGGCCGAATGTTAGTCCAGGTCGTCGGCAGCGAAGTTGTCGATCGGGGCGAAGGGATCGGCCACGGGGACAACCGGGTCAGCGACGGGCAGCGGCTCGGCGGGAACAGTCACTGCAGGAGAAGCGGCAGAACCGACCGGCGTGGAGGCCATCAGATCGGCCGGGAAGGAATTCTGGGCATCGTCCATGAAGTGCTGGATGAGCTTGAGATACTCGGCCTTGAACTCCTCACGGGAAGCTTTGAGACGATCGATCTCCTCGAGCTCGGCCTGCTTTTCGGTCAGAGCCTGGCGGATAACCTCGCGGGCCTTGGCGTCAGCCTCGTTGCGGATACGCTCAGCGTTCTCGTTGGCATCGTTGACGATGGTCTCAGCGGTCTGCTGGGCAGCGATCAGGGCGGCGGAAATCTGGCGCTCCTGAGCGGAGAAGTCAGGGGCGGGAGCAGCCACGGGGGCGGCAGGAACGGCCTGGTCGGCGGTATCCTGAGCCTGGGCAAGCTGAGCCTGTGCATCGGCAAGCTGCTGCTCGGTAGCAGTCAGACGACCCTTAAGGTCAACGATCTTAGCGAGCATAGCGTCAACCTCGGAGGACAGCGTCTCCAAGAAGACGTCGACCTCGGCAGGATCGTAGCCACGCTTGGCCTCAGAGAAAGTCTGAGCCTGGATGTCTGCAGGGGTAATAGCCATAACAAGTCTCCTTTTTCATCGCCTCGGCGCTACACGCCCGACGTAAGTTACTAAGTCAGTTCTACACGAGTATACCTATAAGAAGCTGCAGAACCAGCCTCTGCACCAACTGCAACGCAATAATCGCAACGACCGGCGAAAAATCGATACCGCCCATCGGCGGGATGAAACGACGGAACAGGTTGAGCCACGGACCGCACACGCTATCAAGCACCGCGGCAATATCCTGAAGCAAACCACCCTGCTTCATGGGAATCCACGTCATAAAGCAGTAGACGACAATGAGCGTGGAATAGAAGTTGAACAGCGTGTTGACCAGCTGGACGATAGTGTAGATGTTGATGGGAATCTCCTCGTCTTGTCTTTACTTAAGGTAGCCGTCGGCACGAAGCTTCTTGAGATCGGAATCTTTGACCTCGCAACCGGCGGGCAGCACCATGAACACGCGGTCGCCCACCTCCTTGACCGTGGCACCCAGACCGCAGGCAAAGCCGTAAGAGAAGTCCAAGACGCGCTTGGCAACTTCGGTGCGTACGCCCACAAAAATCAGTGCGACAGGCTGCTTGGTGCGAACGCGGCGCACCACGGTCTCCACGTCGTCATAGCTCTCGGGGCGCAGGACATAGGCCGGCAGCTGCGGCGTGGCGTTGATGATATTGCTCGCATAGGCCGAGGCATCGCTCGGTGCAGGCGCGGGTGCAGCGGCGGCACGGGCGCGGGTATTCTCGGCGTAGCTCGACGGCGTGTCATAGGCACCAGGACGATAACCGCTCGCAACACTGTCCTGCGAGCGCGAAGGCGGGTTATACGTCGTGGCATGGCGGGAGTCATCGCCGACCAGCTGACCGGAGCGCGTATACACGGCAACCGACTCAGCTTCACCGCGGCGCGTCTGGCCAAGCAGGCCGTTGCTCGGCTCGTCTTGGGTGTAGAAGCCCTCGCCCGAAGCACCACTGTAGCCGTTGTTCTGATAGCCATCGTCGTAGCCGTCATCGTAGCCGTAGTCGTCGTCCTGGCCATAACCCTGGTCGTAACCCTGCTGGCCGCCCAGGTGCATCTTATTTTTAATCTCGTCAAGGAAGCCCATGGTTGTGTCCTCTCGCGGTTTAGTGCAGGCGCCCCGATAATCAGTGCGCACTTCAGAGCCTTATTTTACTGCAAACTCCGGGCTAAATACTACCCTGCCCAGGCGAACGAGCGTAGAGCCCTCCTCAAGGGCAGACTCAAAGTCCTCGCTCATACCGCAGGAAAGCTCAGGCAGGTTCAAATCGGGATGCGCCGCCTCCAGCTCATCCCTCAGCTCACGAAGCCCCGCAAAGGTGCGGCGTGCCACATCCTTATTCCCCCGGGGCGCCATAGTCATAAGCCCCTGTACGCAAATTCCCTCAAGTTCTGCAAGCTCACCCGCGGCGGCGCGAATCTCATCGGGTGAAAAGCCTCCCTTCGACTCCTCACCACTCACATTGACCTCAATGAGCACACGCTGGGGGCCGACGAGCTCGCCTGCCTCAATCTTGCGAACAGCACGGCTCGAGATCGCCTGCGCCAGATGCAGCGAACCCACCGAGTGAATCAGCTCGGCTGAGCCCAGCACCGCATTGATCTTATTGGTCTGCAGGTTGCCGATCATATCGAAGCGCACCTCGGGCAGCTCCGGATGCTCCGCCAGACCCGTGAGCTTGCGAACCAGCTCCTGCGGGCGGTTCTCGGCAAAATGGCGATACCCCGCCTGGATGGCGGCAACGGTCTCATCGACACCAACGGTCTTGGACACGGCAATGAGGCTCGCGGCGTCGTGGGGACGGCCCGCGCGATCGAGCGCCGCATAAAAACGTTCCAGAATCTGCTCGCGGCGAGCGCGCATCAAGTCCAAATAGTTATCCATTGCCAATCGCCTCCGCTGACAGCCAAACAAGTAGTCCCATGCTAACGCAAGAGCGCGGCCCCGCATGTGCAAGGCCGCGCTCACTTAGGTATTTACAATCTTTCGACGAACGGGGTTACTTACTCCTCGTCGTCCTCGCCATCGTCCTCATCCTCAAGATGATCGAGCAGGTAGCGAAGACCCTCGCTGACCTCGTTAACGGGCACCTTGGCAACGTAGCGTGCATCGACGGCGGGCCTAATGATAACACCCTCGCCCGAAGGCACGCGCATGCTCTCGAGCTCATCCTCATCAGTGCAGGCGATATCACCGGCAGTCATACGCTGTCCGGTCAACAGGAAGGTCAGACGGCAGGCGGCATCGATGGAAATCGAGGCGATGCGATCGAGATAGCGCGATACCATGATGGCGCGGCGCAGGTCGTCATAGTTGCTGTCGTCGTCCATAAAATCGCCCGTGTCCATGCGGTTAAAGGTGCGGAAGAACTTCTCGTAGGCGGCGTGCACTGGCTCGTCCTCGACGGCCAAGTTGCAGATGATGGACATGTCGTTGGTGACGAGCGCAGAAAGCGAAGAGCCCAGCACCTGGTAGACGGCCTCAGCCTCGGCCTCGACCGTGCCGACAAGCTCCTTGGGCAGCGAGATGTCGGCCTTGATCATATGACGCGTGGCGCGGCAAATCTGGCGAACCTTATCGGTCATGCGCTGCAGGTTAAAGTCGACGTAGATGATCGTCTGCAGCAAGCGGAAGTCGGAGGCGACCGGCGACTGCGTGGCGATCAGGTTGTAGCACACGGCCTCCAAGTTAGCGCAGCGCGCGTCAATCGAAAGCGTGCGCTTCTTGGTCTTGGTGGCGAGCTTGCGGTCGTCGGTCACATAGGCCTTCACGGCATCGTGGAGGGCCAGATCGACGGCCTCGTAGATGCTCAGCATCTCGTGACGGGCCTCGATGAGCTGACGGGAAAACAGTTTGCGCATGGTTCACTCCAATCAGTTGGGTGCGGTCATGCCGCCCGCACAGTGAATACGCACCGGACCAGATCCGATCGGCTTGGGACTAGTCGCACCGATCAGCCAAAGCGGCCGGTGATATAGTCTTCCGTCCGCGAGTCCACCGGGCTGGTGAAGATCGCGTCGGTTTGACCATACTCGATGAGCGTAGCGGGCTCGCCGGCAACTTCCTGCAAGAAGAATGCGGTGTAGTCGCTAATGCGAGCTGCCTGCTGCATTGAATGCGTGACGATGATGATCGTCATCTCGGGCGCCAGCTCGGCCATCAGATCCTCGACCTTAGAGACGGACGTGGGGTCGATGGCGGAGCAGGGCTCGTCCATCAGAAGGACATCGGGTTGCACCGCAAGCACGCGCGCGATGCACAGACGCTGCTGCTGACCGCCCGAGAGCGCCAAACCATCCTTGTTGAGCTGATTGGATACCTCTTTCCAGAGGTTGGCGCGCTTGAGCGATTCTTCCACGATGTCATCGAGGTCACTTTTGCTAGTCACGCCCTGCAGACGAGGGCCAAAGGCGACATTCTCGTAGATGGATTTGGGAAACGGATTGGGCTGCTGAAAGATCATGCCCACGCGGCGACGGAGGTCGACCGGGTCGACACCCTCGGCATAGATATCGTTGCCGTCGAGCGTCATGGTGCCCTCGACGCGCGTACCCTCGATCAGGTCATTCATGCGGTTGATGCAGCGCAAAAACGTCGACTTGCCGCAGCCCGAAGGGCCAATGAAGGAGGTGATGGCGTTTTTGGCGATGTTGAGGTCAAGCCCCGTCAGCGCATGAAAGTCACCGTACCAAAAGTTGAAATCCTTGGCCGTAATGGCCGCTTGCTCCAACGCGGGAGCGGACTGATAAACGGACATGGGACTCCTTAACTAGCGACGCTTACGCGACAGGAAGCGCGCAAACAGGTTGAAGGCCAAAATGATCACCATCAGCAAGAGCGCAGTGCCGTAGGCTGCGTTCATGTTGATGCCGTCGTTGGCAAGCAGGTACAGGTGAACCGTCATGGGGCGGCCGGAATCGAGCGGCGAAATAGGTAGATTGATGGCCTGGCCCATGGTGTAGAGCACCACCGCGGTCTCGCCAATGGCACGGCCGATGGCGAGGACGATGCCCGTGGCAATACGGCCAAAGGCAGAAGGAAGCACGATCTTGGAGACAACCTGCCACTTGGTGGCGCCCAGGCCGTACGCGCCCCAACGGATATAGCGCGGAACGGCGCGAATGGCCTCTTCGGTGGTGCGCATGACGATGGGGAGCATCAAGAGCGCGAGTGCCAGAGCGGCAGAGACCATCGAAAGGCCCAGGCCCATAGCCTCGACAAACAAGGCGTAGCCAAACAGGCCCATAACGATGGAGGGCACCGAGGCCAAAGCGTCAGCAGCGTAGCGAATGAGCTCGACGACCTTGCCCTGCTTGGCGTACTCGGCCAGATAGACGGCTGCCAGCACAGCGATCGGCGTGCAGATAAGCATGGCGAGCGCCGTCACGTAGACGGTCGAGACGATCGTGGGCCAAATACCGCCCTCGGCGTTGACGCCCTGGGGCCAACCGAAGATAAAGTCGAGCGAGATGTGTGGCAGGCCGTTGATGACCACGTAGGCGATGATAGCGACCAGCACCAGCGTGGTGATGTAGGCAGCGGCACGGAACACGCCAAGCATGATCTTGTTGGACAGGTCCTTGTTGATGCGGCCCTTCTTGCCGTGGGAAAGGGCACGCTTGATGCGCTCGCGCGACGAGGTCGTATCGACCGTCGTGTCAACGGAATCGGACATAGCCTACCCCCTCTTCTTCTTGGAAATCAGACGGACAATGCCCACCAGCGTGGCGGAGATGATAAACAGGACCACACCCATGCCGAACAGCGCCGAGCGGTGCAGACCCGAGGAATAGCTCATGT
>CABSNA010000081.1 GCA_902478865.1 uncultured Collinsella sp. | reverse complement strand
CACAGCAGCGCCTTGGCCAGAATGCGCGCCATGGTGGTCTTGCCCGTGCCGCGCGGTCCGCAGAACAGGTAGGCGTGGGACAGGCGTCCCTCGGTGATGGCGTGCTCGAGCGTCGAGACGATATGCTGCTGGCCCACTACGGAGTCGAAGGTGAGCGGGCGATACTTTCGGTACAACGATTCCATGGGTGCTCCCCCGGGTATACTGAGTCTTGTTGCCACGACGGCCATGCGGTCGCACGGCATACTGCACTCATAATAACCCGTACGGCGAGCCCGCCGCGATAGGAGTCCAAAGAGCATGGCAGACGCAGAGAGCAACCTCGTTCCCTCCGAAGCAGCCGACCAGGTCGAGATCGCGCTCGAGAAGCAGGCCGCAGCCGATGACGGCATCCTGTACCTCAACGAGTACCAGTACGAAAACGATCTGGTCACCGACTTCGCCCGTCTGGTCGCCTCGCCCAGGCGTCGCGGCTCGCTGTATGTCGCCGCGGCAATTGCCGCGCTACTCGGCATCGGCATGCTGGTGGCCGGCGGCAACTGGATCAAGTTTGGCGTTGTCCTGATCGTATTCGGTGCCTTTTTGGCCTGGTGGAGCAAAAACCTGCACCACACCCTCGCCCGCGACTTTATCGATGCCGTTGAGGCCGACGAGTCCATGGGTGGCCGCTATCGCCGCGTCGCCGCCAACGAGGACGGCCTGATGGTTTGGGGCAAGAGCGGCAAGTCGCAGTTCTTCCCGTTTGAGAAGCTCGACCACGTGCTCGACGGCAAGCGCATCTTCGTAGCCATGTTCGCCGACCAGGGCGTGACTATCCCTAAGGACACTTTTGTCCGCGGCGATGCCGAGCAGTTTGGCCCCTTCCTTAAGGCGCACATCAACAAAAAACTCCGCATCGAGACCAAGAAGAAGAAAATGAAGGCCGAGAAGGCCGCCGCCGAGGCCAAGCAGGGCGACAAGGCCAACAAGCCCCAGGACAACAAGAGCAAGCGGCGCAAGCAGAAGAAGAGCAAGGAGAAGCGCTAAGGCCAAGCCAGACAGGCAGCCTCTCATCCCGCCATCCTCCCCATGAACCCGAGCGTGCTACACTAGCAGCATCTATGCCACCGCGAACGGCTCGGCCCCGCGCCCGCCACTCGCAAACGAACTTTAAACGCACGAGGGTTGGCCATGCCGCTTTTCTCGCAACATACCGCCCGGTTCTCGCCGGACGTTCCCTTGGAGGGCACCAGCTCTCGCGAGCTGCTCAAGCGGTACCAGCCGCTCGAGACACTTGCGACCGGCGGTTTTGGCTCCATCGAGATCTGCCGCGACACGCACCTGCGCCGCCGCGTCGCCATTAAACGCATCCCCCTTATCAACGGTGCCGGCATGCCCGCTAGCGACATCATGGATGTCCTGCGCGAGGCGCACACTGCCGCCATGCTTCAACATCCCAACATCGTGCAGGTCATCGACTTTACGCACGACACAGCCTATGCCTACCTGGTTATGGAATATGTCGATGGCATGTCGCTGGCCGAGTTTTTGCACCGCGCGGACGGCCACTCGCTTACCTTTGACGAGGCCGCGGCCATTGCCGACGCCCTGGGCCAGGCGCTCACCTTCGCCCATAGTAATGGCGTACTCCACCTGGACATTAAGCCCGCCAACGTGCTCATCGACCACTCGGGCAATGTAAAGCTCACCGACTTTGGCATGGCGCGACTGTCGTCCGCCGGTGGCTTTGGCGGCTCGCGAGGCGGCACCATCGGCTACATGCCGCCCGAGCAGCTCGATATCGAGACCGGCACGGTCGACGAACGCGCCGATGTCTTTGCCCTCGCCTGTGTGATCTACGAGGGCCTGTGCGGCAACGCTCCCTTTATGGCGGCCACGCCCGCCGACTCGCTCGACCGCATCATCGGCGGCGCCACCTATCCCAGCGAGCTGATACCACACTTTCCCCCGGGAGCCGAGAGCGCGCTCATGAGCGCGCTCTCCCCCATGCCGCAGGACCGCCCCAACAGCATCGAGGCATTTTGCGACCAGCTCCTTGCCGGTCTGGGCAGCGTGCGCGAGGGCCGTCGCAGCCTGGAGCAAATGGTTGGCGAGCTTTCGGATGACGAGCAGGAGCTCGACGGTATCGAGCCGTCGCACTACGAGGACGACGCCATCGAGGTCGACCCCGTACTCGGCTGGGCGGGCACGCGCTGGAGCCATGCGCGCGACTACACCATGCGCACTATCTCGGCGCTAACGTGCGGCACCTTTAGCTTTTTGCTGATGCAAACGGCCGGGGTCGCGGCGCTTCCCGGCCTGGTCATTGCGGCTATCGCAATCGGAGCGGCGGCTGGCCTGGCCCCCCAGATTGGCTCGGCCATCTCGGCTGTGGGCTTTTTGGTGCTCATGGCCAACGCCACCATGCAGGCGCAGGGCATCCTGTCGATGTTGCCCGTCGCGGTGATCTTTGCCGCCGCCATGTCCGGTTGGTGGATCGCCTGGGGTCGCACCGAGGCTGCCGCGAGCGCCGCGCTCACCTGTGCACTCGCGCTTGGCTGTCTGACCGGCAATACCTTCCTGGCAGCTGGGGTCGCCGCCGGCGTCGCGTCATTTTGGCTCGGCCCGGCAAGCGCCGCCGCGGCAACGGGCATGGGCGCGCTTTTTGCCCGTCTGGCCACGGTCGCGCTTTCAGCCGGAGGCGTGCTGGGGCTCGGTAACGTTGCCGCAGCGCTGGGAGATCCGCTCCTTTGGACTGCCTTTGGGCTGATCGCGGCAACTGCCGCAGCGTCATCCGCGCTGCTCAATGCCCATGCCAAGCGTGCCGACCAGGGCTCAAACCTTGCCGCAATCGCCGCCATCGCTGTCACCGGCATCGGCTGCGCAGCGGCGTCCTGTCTTGCACACCATATGGAAATTGCCAGCCTTGCAGCCGCGGTCATCGCCAAGGCGGCGGTTGCGGGAACCCTATCCTCTATAATCGTTGGGATATGCCTATATTTGCTCGGATACCAAAGAACCTATACGGAGAGTGATCTTTCGTGAACTTCCTGAACATCTTCGAGGACCACGTGGCCGGCATCTTCGGTGCCACCCGTGCCCCGTTCTCCTTTAAGAAGCTTGCCAAGCAGGCCGCTCGCGACATGGAGGATCAGACTCTGGTGATCAACGGCGTCAACACGGCGCCGGCACTCTATACCATCCTGATCGCCGCCGACGACGATCCCATGCTTGCCCCGTTCTACCCCGAGCTTTCGCGCGAGGTCCGCGAGTTTGTGAAGGCGCAGGCCGAAAAGCGCCGCTATGTCTTTGTCGGCGAGCCCCTCGTGCGCTTTATGATCGATCCGCAGCTGCGCGCCGGCAAGTTCTCGGTCTTTGCCGAGAACGTCGATGCCCCCACGCTTGGCCGCCTGTACGAAGAAGAGCGCGCCTATCAAAACGGCCTGGGCCAGAACAACTCCGCGACAAGCCGTGCCGCCAGCGCCCCGCGCGCCGGCCAGCAGCAGTTTGCTGCCCCGCAGCAGCAGCGCCCCGCCGCCATGCCCCAGCAGCAGCCGACGCCTCGCGCCGCCGCTCCCGACCCGCTTGCCGTGGCAGACCCCTTCGCGCCTAGCGTCCCCGACCCCGCCGCCGCACCCATCCCGGTGCCGCAGACCGTCTCGCGCGACGCGCTTGCCGGCATGGGCGGAGCCGCCGCGACCGGTGCCGCCGTGGGCCTAGGCGCCGCAGCCGGCATCGCCTCCAACATGGCGAGCACTCGCGCCCCGCAGCGCCCGCTCGCCCAGCTCGTCGACGTCGTGAGCGGCGAGAGCCATAGCATCACCTCCGCACAGGTGACCATCGGTCGCGAGCGCTCAGTTTCCGACATTGCCCTGCGCGACCCCAACGTGTCGCGCCGCCACGCCCAGCTCACCTTTACGGGCTCGGATTGGTCGATCGAGGACCTCAATTCCACCAACGGCACGCTCGTCAACAACCGCCGCATTACGCGCTGCCCGCTGCGCAACGGCGATCTGCTGACGTTTGGCCTGAGTACCTTTGAATTTAGGGGATAGTCGCTTATGAACATCGATATCGTCCTTTTTGCAGGCCGCATCGTCCTGGTCGCCCTGCTCTATATCTTTCTGTTCGCCGTCATGAAGACCGGCGTGGGACTTGTGCGTGGACAGCGCCGCGACTCGGCTATCTGGACGATCGATGTGGACAAGGGTCCGCGCGGTATCCGCGGCATTCACGTAGACATGCTCGGCCCCGTCATCGTCGGTCGCTCGCCATCTTCGGACATCTGCATCAACGAACCGTTCGTTTCGGCCTCGCACGCGCGCTTTTCGCTGCAGGGCCCGGCGCTCATCATCGAGGACCTCAACTCACTTAACGGCACGCTCGTCAACGGCCGCCAGCTCGTGGAGCCCGCGACGCTGCGTGAGGGTGACGAAGTCCAGATTGGCGACGTGGTCATGAAGGTGAACCGTCGATGATCGACGAGGAGAACAAGTCCGCAACCATGACCGAGGCACCGGCTGCCGCCGTAGCTGCACCGGCCCACGCCGCTCCGGCGGACTCCACACCCGTGGAGCCCGAGGACACCGTGTTCTCCCTGCCTCTTTCGCATGTAACGCATGATATTTCGGATCTCGCCGATAACGAGGGCGAAGAGGATGCCGCGGCAGCGCCCATCGGCGCACATGCTGCGGAACAGTCCACAGCGCCCGAAGCAACCCCGGCGCCGGCTCACTTTGCAGAGCCCGTCGCCGCGGCAATCAACGAGAGCGCTGCGGTGTTTGCAGCACCCGAGCCCGCCGCGCCGGCGTTTCCCATGGCCCCGGCATCCGAGGTTGCGCCCGCGTCTACGCCGGCGCCCGAGCCTATAGACGTTAGCCCGCAAGACGACGAGTCGACCGCCCGCGTTTCCGAGGAGCCCGACTCCCCGGACACCGGTGATTCCGAATCAAACGCCGAGACCGACACCGTCTCTCCCGGTGACACCGCCGAGATCGACGTTGCCGCCGTTGAGGCCAAGCTCAAAGACCCCGGCTCGACCATGAGCTTTGAGCCCCTGACCGAGGAGCGCATCGAGACCGACTCGACCTATGATGCCGGTACCACCACGCAACTCATGTGGGGCGCCCGCTCCGACGTTGGCTGCGTGCGCCCGCACAATGAGGATTCCTACCTGGTGCAGTCGCCGCTCTTTTGCGTATGCGACGGCATGGGCGGTCACGCCGCCGGCGAGGTAGCCTCTTCCATCGCCGTCGAGACTATTGCCAAGACGGCCCCGCAGTCCGCCGACGCAGCGCGCCTGGCCGCAGCCGTCGAGGCAGCCAACGCCGCCGTAATCGAGGCGGCCCTGAACGGCCTGGGCAAGCCCGGCATGGGCTGCACAGCCACCTGCGCCTATATCGAAAACGACACGCTCGCCATCGCCCACGTGGGCGACTCTCGCGCCTACCTGCTCCACGAGGGCACGCTCATCCGCGTGACCCGCGACCACTCCTACGTGGAGGAGCTCGTGGACGCTGGCGAGATCACGGCAGACGAGGCTCGCGTCCACCCCAACCGTTCGGTCATCACCCGCGCACTGGGCTCGGACCCCGCCATGTATGCCGACCACTTCACCCTGCATATCGAGGAAGGCGACCGCCTGATCCTGTGCTCCGACGGCCTCTCGAGCATGATTCCCGATAGCGATATCGAGAACATCGCCACGCAGTCCTCAACCGCGCAAATCTGCGTCGACAACCTAGTGGACGCGGCGCTTGCCGCCGGCGGCCACGACAACGTGACCGTAGTAGTCGTTGACCTGGTTGACGATGGCGTCATGCGCGAGGCGCAACGCGTGCGTCGCCGCAACGTTACTATCGCCGCCATCCTGGCCCTCGTCTTTGTGCTGGCAGCTGGCATCTGGGCCTACACGGGTGTCACCGGCTCGTACTACCTGGGTACCTACCAGGGCAATGTCGCCGTCTGGCGCGGCCTGCCCGGCAAGCCGCTCGGACTCAAGCTCCACTGGCTCGAAAGCGAAACCAGCATCAAGCTATCCGACCTGCCCGAAGACACGCAAAACCGCCTCAAGGCGGGCATTCCGCAAACAAGTGTCGACGATGCGCAGGACACGATATCCAAGTACCGCCACCAGATCGACGAGGAGCAGACCCGCCAGGTGATCGACGCGCAAACGATTCGCGACAACACCAATCAGGGATCGACCTCCGAATCAGATTCCGAGAAAACCGCCGAACAGTCCGCCGAGGCCGAAGCCTCCGATAAGA
>CABSNA010000080.1 GCA_902478865.1 uncultured Collinsella sp. | reverse complement strand
TCATGAGCGTCTCGTGGGCTCGGAGATGTGTATAAGAGACAGCGGTTGCGGTCAGCCAGGTCGCGCACGGTGGCAAAGTCGAAGCTGGGGTCGCCCTCGGCGGTAAAGTACTCGGTTTCGAGCACCTTAAGGGCCTCTTCGCCCTTCTGGCGCTCGGACTCCATGGCGCCATGATCGCCATAGATAAACATGGGAATAAACGGCTGACGCTCGTATTCGAGTGCTTGTGAAACGTTCATATAACTGCTCCTTGGACGGGCCGCACCGCGCGGCTCGGGTTCATTGAGATGTGGCGAGATGATAGTTTACCATGGGCAACTATTGGCATCGCGCCTAGGACAACTACAATACCCTAGTTGACCGCTAGGACTTTTACAATGCTGCCGAAAGACATGAAAGGTTCCATCCGTCATGGATTTGCTGATTGATATTCTGCTCGACGCCGGCAAGGACACGCTCTCGCTGGCGCCGTTTTTGTTGGTGACGTATCTTGCTCTCGAGACACTTGAGCACGTCGCGGGTGACAGCGTTAACGGCGCCATCAAGCGCGCTGGTGCCGCGGGCCCCGTGGTTGGCTCGTTACTGGGCATGGTGCCGCAGTGCGGCTTTTCGGCAATGGCGGCCACGCTGTACGCCGGTCGTGTCGTGACCTTGGGCACGTTGGTGGCGGTGTTCCTTTCGACCTCCGACGAGATGCTGCCGCTGCTACTTGCCGAGCAGGTTCCCGTGCAGACCATGGCGATGCTTTTGGCTTCGAAGGCACTGATCGCGCTGGTCACGGGCTTTATCGTGGACGCGGCTATCCGCGGCCTTCGTCGTAACGCTCGCGCGCATGCGGCGATTCGCCGTACCGTGCTGGGGACCGCTTCCAATCCGGCTCATGTGAACTGCGCGCACGACGACCATACCGGGGGCGACATCATTGATGAAGTGGCCGAGGCGGGCGTGAGCGCCGATCACATCCATGAGCTGTGCGAGCGCGACCATTGCGGTTGCGATGAAGACGAGGACGAGTACGAACACGGACATGGACACGATCACGGTCATGGGGGCGAGCATGAACACCATGATGGCCACGGTCACTCCCACTCTCACGAGAGCGCGCCCCTCCTGTCGATTATTCGCAGCGCCATCTCGCACACCGTGCAGGTATCGGTATTCATTTTTCTGGTGACGCTGATTCTGGTCGCCGTGCTCGAGACCTTCGGCGAGTCCGCGATCGAGCAGTTCCTGCGTGGCAACGAGACGCTCGCCGTCTTGGGCTCGGCACTCGTCGGCCTGATCCCCAACTGCTCGGCCAGCGTGGTCATTACGCAGCTGTACCTGGAGGGCGCGCTACAGCTGGCGCCGATGCTCGCCGGCACGCTCATTTCCGCTGGCGTGGGCTATCTTGTCCTGTTCCGCACCAACCGCAGCGCTCGTGAAAACGCCGTGTTCCTGGTCATGATGTACGTCATCGGCGCCGGCTGGGGCCTTATCCTATCCGCCTTCGGCCTCTAAGTAGGCCTAAAAAATGGGCTTCAAATAGCCATGCTCGGCGCCTGCGCAATGCGGCGACGCATGGCATTTTGAAGCCCGTTTTTTGTTGAGCCATGGATTCCGAGCGCTCACACCGCTCAAAACAAAAAGGTAGATTTCCGGGCATGTCCCGAAAATCTACCTTGGTTAGCGCAGCAGCTCGGTGAGGTTGCGTTTAAAGCGGGCGCGGTCTTCGCTGGTGAAGGCCGCCGGCCCGCGGGTGCGACCGCCGGCGCGACGCACCTTCTTTTCCTCGTGACGAATAAACAACTGCATGTCGATGGTCGCCTTGTCGTACACACGCCCACGTACACCGATTGCGGCGGCATCGCGGCTGAGCACCATGCTTGCTAGGCCAATGTCCTGTGTCACGACCACGTCGCCCGCCTGCAGGCGTTCGACAATGGCAAAGTCGGCGCTGTCGGCGCCCACGCTCACATCGAGCGTGGTGACCCAAAAGCCGCGTCGCGCGTGCTCGGTATCGCGCGGGTCGTCGCGGCGAATGTGACGCTCCAGGTTTTGCGTGCTGTTGCCGGCGATAACCACGGCAACGCCCGCCCACCGCGCGCAGTCGATCGACTCGCGCGTAACCGGGCAGGCGTCGGCATCAATAAAAAGCGTCTTTGGCATCTAGCGCACCAGTTTGCCAAACTGAATGGCGCGGACAATGAGCGTCACGCCAAACACCAGGAGCGCTGCGCCGCTAAAGATGACGAGCATCTTTGCCGACCACAGCGGATAGATAAATACGAACATGCCGGCGATGATGGAGAGCGCGCCGCTCAGGATGGCGAGGGCACGGTTAGACGAAAGCTCGGACTCCAGAATGGACATGACACCTTCGACAATCCAGCCAAAGCCGGCCACGATAACCACCATCGTGGTGAGTGTCGCGGTCGAGAAGGCCTGGTTGCGCAGGATTATGACGCCGCCCAGGATAATGAGTAGGTTGGAGATGATGCTCGTCACGCGCCAACCGGTGGGCAGCAGCGGCTCAAAAATGGCAGTGAACAGTCTGATGGCAGCAGTGATTACAAAGTAAAAACCCAGGACAGTCGTCAAAAAGACGAGGGACTTGGCGGGTGCAAAAAGCAGCGCGATGCCAGCAATGAGCGCCACAACGCCCGTGATGGCGTAGATCCAGCGCACGGCCTTGACGGCTTTGCCCGCCATGCTTTTCTCGTCAAATCCAAACTGGCTCGATTTTTGGTCATCGTTCTTAAAGATGCCCATAATGTCTCCTTTCCGTGCGGCGTAAGCCTTGATCGTTACAACCAGTATCGCTTAAAGGCGCTGGCGTATGGGTCGGGGAGGGCGAAACGTAACCCAAAGGTCCCGAATTGTTTCCGTTGTTCCCCACGTCGCGATTTTCTATTCAACAGGTGTAGAACATTGCAGCCCTGTTCGTTATTGCCTACGTTTTAGGTTAGATTTTCCTAAGGACAATTGGCTTGTATTGGGGGTCCCTATGAACGAAGCAGTTCCCGAGGCACCGTCGAGTGTCGAATCGATGGCAAAGCAAGGTTGCGAAAAGCTCGGTCTGGAAGCGTTTGATGCGCTGGTCCGTCGTGCCCGCACGTGCCGTCGCTTTGACGAGTCCATGCGCGTGCCGCGCGAGTTTTTGCTCGAGCTGGCGGAACTGGCGCACCTGGCTCCCTGCGGTGCCAATGCTCAGCGTCTGCGTTTTCATGTGGTAAGCGGTGCAGAGGACTGCGCGCGTGTATTTGACGAGCTTGCATGGGCCGGTGCGCTCAAGGATTGGCCGGGTCCTGCCGAGGGCGAGCGCCCGACCGGCTACATCGCGATTCTGGCTGAGCGCGCCGTTCCGGGCAAGCCTGCCGCTCCCATTACCGAGGTCGACACGGGCATTGCCGCGCAGACGATGATGCTCGCCGCCCGCAGCGCTACGCCCGAGGTGGCAGCCTGCATGTTCAAGGCCTTTACGCCCCATGCGATCGATGCCATGGGGCTCGATAACGACAAGTATGAGCTCAAGCTGATCATGGCCTTTGGCGTTCCGGCCGAGATACAGGTGATCGATGCGATCGATTCCAACCCCGATGGCTCCATCAATTATTGGCGCGACGAGGCACAGGTGCACCACGTACCCAAGCGTTCGCTCGCCGACGTGCTGGTGTAGCTGAGCGTCACCGCGGCGTGATCAGACGGTAAACCACCACAAAGGTGCCTGTCCCCTTTGTGGTGGTACGAGGGGAGGGCGTGTGGCAGATCTGTATTTGGTGCGGCATGGGCAGACTGAGCTCAATGTGCAGAGCATTTTGCAGGGCTGGCACGATTCGCCGCTTACGGCGCGCGGGCGCGAGCAGGCGCTGACGGCGCGTACGGCGTTTGCGGCGCGTGGCGTGGCCTTTGATCATGTGTATTCCTCGCCGTTGGGCCGGGCGCGGCATACGGCCGAGCTTATCGTTGGCGAGGGCCGTTCCATTGAGCTGGTCGATGACCTGCGTGAGTGGCATTTTGGCTCGCTGGAGGGCACATCAAATCGCGAGATGCCGCCGCAGCCCTGGGGCGATTATCCGGTGGCCTTTGGCGGCGAGTCGGAAGTGCAGCTTCAGTCGCGCATGGTCGCGGCGCTGTCCCGTATTATGGCCCGGCCGCAGCACGACTGCGTGCTGGCGGTTTCCCACGGCTCAGCCTGCCAGGAGTTTCTTGAGTATGTGACTGGCGGGGGAGAGCTACCCGACAACGGTGTCGTGCTTCATTTTGGCTATTGCGACGGGGCGTTTTCGCTCTTGGGTTGGTAACGAACGAAAGGACCCCTATGAATAAAGATCTGTATCTGGTCCGTCATGGACAGACGATATACAACCTTAAGCGTATCATTCAGGGGTGGAGTGACTCGCCGCTTACGCAGTTGGGTTGCGACCAGGCGGCGCGCGCCGGCATGTTTTTACGTGCGCGCGGCATTGAGCCCGATCATGCCTACACCTCTACGCTTCATCGCACCGAGCAGACTATCGCCAACTTGTGGCCGGGCTTGGCGTACGAGCGCCTGGACGGCCTGCGTGAGTGGTTCTTTGGCGACTTTGAGGCCGAGCGCGTGATGCTTATGCCCGAGCGCCCGTGGCGCGACTTCTATCGGCAGTTTGGCGGCGAGGGCCAGATCCAGGTGCGCACGCGCATGGTGGCGACGCTGACCGATCTTATGCAGCGTCCGGACCATACGTGCGTGCTCGCGGTAAGTCATGGCTCAGCTATCAAGGAGTTTTTGGACCACGTGCGGGGCGCGGCGGCTGACGAGCGCGAACGCGTGCCGGGCAACTGCTCAGTGCTGCATTTTGCGTTTGACGATGCGGCCGATACGTTTGAACTGGTCGAAGTCTTTACGCAGGAAGACTACGCGCGCGAGCTGGGGCTAGAGCCGCTCGTGGCGGCGGCAGGTCCGCAGCGTGGATAACGCTGACGTTGCGGCCCGGTTTACCGGCGTAATTGTTTGATGCGAAAAGGGCGGAGGTGCATGCGTTTGCTGCATCTCCGCCCCTTGTTTGTTTGGATGCTGGGTTTTCCAGCTTAGCGTTTGAGTTCGCTAGAACCGTGAGACCTGGTGAGTGAGCAGACCCGTCGGAACCTGCGGCGCGCTGCCGCTGACCTGCGCGGCGGGGAACAGCACGGCTACAGCAAAGTTGAACGGCTCTTTGCCAGAGTAGGCGCCGGCAGCGCGGGCCTCGTCGGCCAGAATCTGCGATGCCCCAGCCAGTGCGGCGACATAGGCGGAGTCACCGGCGAACACCGGGTCGGGCGCCTGATCGAGCATGGCACGGATGGCGGCAACGGCGTCCTCGCGCTTGACCTCCCACACGCGATGTGTGACGCCCGCGGGATCGGTGACGGCGTAGAGCGATGCGCCCTCTTTGGCAGCGCTCAAAATGATATCCATGACGGGCGACGCCTCGTAGGCGAGCGACACGGGGCGCGGCTGCACCTTGAGCTCGGCGATCGCGCGCGCGGTGGCGAGTGCGTCGATGCTCTCGGCGGCAGCCTCGTCGCCACCCGTCAGCACGTTAACCGGGCAAATCGCCACGACACCCGTCACGCGTCCCGGCTCACCCGAGCATTCGTACACGTAATACGCCGCGCCTGGATCCTTGAGCATCAGACCATCGGCAATGGCTCCGCGCAGAGCATCGTTGCCGCTCAGGATGCTGCCCATTGCAGGCAGTGCCTCGAGCACGCGGTCCTGAGCCGGGCGGATGCAGGGAAACGGAAGTGCTTTCATGGGGCGGTCCTAACGCACGAGTCGGTTTGTTCGCGGCTTATTATGCCCCAACTTGGCCGCTCGCGTCCCAGAGCACGTTATCGGCGAGCGCGATTAGCACCTGCTGACAACGAACGATGTCGGCGTGGGGCACATATTCGTTGGGCTTGTGGGCGAGCGCGAGCGAGCCTGGGCCATAGCTCATGCAGTTACGGTTACCCGTCTTGCCGGCAATGACGGCAGTGTCGGTGTAGCCGGTAAAGAAGCCGACGGTCGTATCCGTGCCCGTTACATCGTCTGCTGCGCACTTGAGTGCAGCTAGAAGGGGAGAGACCGGATCGCGCTCGATGGCGGGGCGGTCGCCCGTCACGGTGTAGCTGCCATGGCAACCGGGAACGGTGGCTTCGGCGACGGCGATGGCATGCTCGACCATATTGATTGCGGCGGCCGTATCGGTCGGCGGGGTCAGGCGCATGTCGACCCAAACTTTGGCGCGGTCGGGTACGACGTAGGGGCGATATCCGCCCTCGATTTGGCCAAAC
>CABSNA010000079.1 GCA_902478865.1 uncultured Collinsella sp. | reverse complement strand
AGGCCGCAGCAGCGCAAAGCACCGCCGCGCCGGCAAGGTACGTCAGAGTGACGCCCGACATACCAGAAAGAGGCAGAGTGGTGGAGTAGGTGTTGGTGAAGGTGGAGGCGGGAATGGCGTTGGGCGCGGCGGCGGAGGGTTCAACCACGACGCCCTGCCCGTTCTCGCCAAGGGTGTTGCCCATGTCGTCCTTCATCTGCGTAACGGTGGTAGAGGTGGTAAGACCGGTGTACTTGCCAGTGGTCTCATTCATGACGGCCTTCACCGTGACGGCAACCTGGTACTCGGCCTTGGAGTAGCGGAGCTTATCGATGGCACCGGTGGTAGGCGCGACCTCCTTCACCGTGTAGGTGTAGGTCCTGGCGTAGTCATCCGCCGTACCGGGGGTATCGGACAGGTGCGACTTGTTGAACGTCATGGCGCCAAAGGTCGCCGTGATGTTGTTGGGCTTGGCGGCGTCGGTCTCCCCTGCTGCGGGTGCAATGGAGAGGTCTGCCGGGTTAGGAATGGGCACGTTGGTTGCGTAATCCCCCGTAGCCTCGATGTTGAAGTCGAACGCAACGTATTTCCCGCTGGAATCCTTCGGCCAGTCCGTATTACGGACGGACTTAGTCACCGGGATTTCCACGGACGTGGTGGTGAGAGAATCGGAGATGTACGTAGTGCCCTCAACAATGCTCGGTTTCTTTCCCTCGGTCCACGCAATGGAACCGTCCGCCTTGGACACCGTGAACTCGTAGGTTGTCTGGTTCAGCTCGTAGCCAAACGGCGCCTGGGTCTCCGTGAGCGTGTACGTGCCCGGCAGCAGACCCTCGAGCTTGAACTTGCCATCGGCGGGATCAGAATCTGCCCACTTGTTGCTGACAGCTTCCGCATTCGTATCGTTATCAATCACAGTCAGGGATGCAGCGTCCGGAATTTCGGCACCATCGGCATCCTTTACCTTGGTAAGCGCCCACTCGGAACCAGCCAAAGGAGTGTGTCCCGTGTCGCTCTCCTCAACCTTGGTCCAAGACACCGTACCGGTGATCTTGGTGTTGGAGATGGCGCCCGTGGTGTTGGAATCATCGAATGAAACGAGCTTATTTCCGTTCACCGTGTCCACATGACCCTGAACATAGTTCACCTGCTCGCCGGTGTTGTTCATGGTTGCGTAGTAGATGGTGTCCGACTTCTGATAACCAGCCGGCGCCTTGACCTCGCGAATGTAGTACGTGAAGTAGTCTTTATCGTTGGGATCGCCAATTTTGGCCTTCTGATTCAAATAGTTGAACTGAAGCTCGCCATCATCCGAAGAGTAATCATTGGCACCGCCATCCGTTACCGTAACGATGGGATACGTTTCATTCTTGGCATCATCGACAGTGCCGTATATCGTCCACGAGGAACCAGAAAGCGGCGTCATGCCGTCCGCAGCGTCGACCTTGCTCCACGCAATGGCAGAGCCGTCCGGTGTATACGACCCAGACCACGGGAAGTTGTGACGCTCCTGATCCATATCGATGACGGAAGCCGAGTTACCCTCGAGATTTGTGAAGTTGTACGCGATCTTAGGGTTGTTCATCATGAAATCTTCGCCCACGTACACACGACCGTTGGTGGTCACATGGTCGTCGAAGCTTCCGTTGGGAACGAGAATCGATCCGAGCATAGCAGCGGCGGGGTCATCGTCGGTCCACTTGCCGTCCCCGCCGCCATTGCCCCAGTCGCTTCTACCCTCGCCCGCAATGCCACCACGGATGGTGAGGCTCGTGGTATCGACAAAATTCCACATGATGGACTGGGAGGCCAGCGAGTATTTCGCGCGAAGGTCTTTATCGGCGTTACTCTCATAACCGCGAGATATTTCTGTATCGCCCCACCAGAAGCGCCAGCCATTGTGGAACCCGACAGGACCAGCACCTGTAACGTTCACGACAATGGATGCGCCTTCGGGGACATTGGTGAACTTAAAGTCGACGCCGCGGTAGTAGACGCCATCCTTCAAGTTGGAGAGCTCGGAACCGGCAATGGTGAAGACCTGTTGCATAGAAGTTCCATCGCCGGTAAAGGTGATAAGTCGCTCGGTGTTGCAAATCTTATAGTTCGGGATTCTGGTATCAAGCGCACCGGAAACAGACTTCTCACTACCATCGAAAGTGAGTGTATAGCTTGTTCCCTTGTTATCGTACTTGTTGATTGCGTAGCTGTTGTCGCTAATTGCGGAACCATCCGTAACTGTGCCGGTATTTGCAAACGAGGCGAGCTGTTTCGATAGCTTCGAGAGGTATCCATCTGCACCGTTGTAGCTCGAATAATCGTTACCGTTAACATTAGTCAAATCAACATTTTGATTGAACAGGTCGCTCTTCAGAGCATCCGAGCCCTCGAACCAATTACCTTGCTTTTTCACGACAGACTGGCGCCCGTTGTTAGCATTCGAATCCCAATAGGAATAGGTAATGGGACCGGCGATCTGCGCGGTATAGTCATAGCCAGGGTGGGAGTCAGTCTTTGCCGCCTTGCCGACCCAAGCACCCTTGGTCCAAGCACCAACCGTCGCAGCATCTGAGGTCGTTCCCTGACCGGTATTCATGTTCTCAATCAAGCTGTTTATGCCGGCGACCGCAAGCACCGTGCTTCCCTCCCTGGGACGAAACTGCGATCCAAAACCAACGGTGCCGAAACGGAAGCCCTGGCCGCCCCAACTCTCCTTGATAGGATTCATGGCCAGTTTGCCGTGGACCACGGTAAGGCCCTCCGCCTCAGCGGCATATGAGCCGGTGGGGGCGTTATTCGCATCAAGAGTGCTAGTTTTGTTCGGCTTACCACCGATGTACATGTCGCGGCCGACGTAGGTGGCCACGCCGGGATCGGGGGTGGAGATATCGATATTCGTACCGATACCGATAGACGTGGGCTTGTAGATGCCCTTGTTCACAGTAGTAGCCGCGTTCGCAGAGGTGGCGGCGCTATTCTGGTTTTCGGCATCCTCGCTGGTGTTATCTACAGCAGCGGACTCACTTGAGGAACCCCCCCCCATTACAGTTTCCTCGGTAGAAACCGTCTGGGCATCGTTGGCAATGGCCTGCGAGATCGGGGGCATGACGAGCGACAGTACCAGGCTCAAAACGGAGGCTCCGCACAAAACGCCTGCCAGTACACGGCGCGTCGCTTTATTACTCTGCTTAGATTTGTCCGAATTCGCTTTCATCGATGTCTCCTCCCCAAGAGACCGCGATCTTGCTCTTTCCCTATCAAGCTTGGACGCGCAACCGATATTTGCGCGCGCTTAGTAATGGTATTGTACTTCTTGTTTAAACATCTATGTACTAGATTCTGACATTATTGTAGCAGTAATCCAGCGCTCTTGACATTTGCTCAAATTGACTGTTTTTTATTAACCTTAAATAAAACTAAATTGCTGGTAATTTAGCTATTGCTATTTTTTTATTCGCCAGCGTATTATTTGTACAACATTTAACTCAAATGCAATAATGCTGTGAACGGTGGGCATTTAGCGGTGAGCGGTAGCACTAGCTTATATTACAGGCTACCTCATTAGCAATCTGCGCGGATGTCGCGCCGCTAATTAATGATGTTCGCATATCTATATACACGAAACTAGAAGAATCTCGGCATCATAGGCAAAACCACCCAAACACTTGGCCGCGCTTAGGCAACCACCACAAACGTACCCGCCCCTTTGTGGTGTTCTCCCCCAGCGCTACAGCAGATGTTCCTCGATAAAGATCGCGATGCCGTCTTTGTCGTTGCTGGCGGTTACAAAATCGGCGGCGGCACGAGTGGCGTCGCTGCCATTTGCCATGGCCACGCCCACGCCGGCGTCAGCCACCATGCAGGTGTCGTTGTCCGCATCGCCAAACACGCAGATGTCCTGGAGCTCCATGTCGTTGAGCTCCGCCACGCGCACAAGGCCGCGCGTCTTGGACACGCGCGGATCCATGAACTCGTAGAGCCGCTGCGTGGTTTGCAGAGCCGCCGCCTTAACAGTATCATCGGCAAACGTCAATGCTCGCTCAATCACCCGCGGCATTACCTCGGGCGCCATGGTAAACATCACCTTGGGCTGCGGCTCGCGCAAAAACTCGGCGAAATCGACCACCTGGTAGGGCACGCCGTCGACGCGTGACAGGTGCTCGACGCACGCGTTGCTCTCGGGCACGTAGAACACGCCGTCTCGGGGGCAGACGGGCGTTGCCGGAAGGTCCGCCATGTGCTTGCAGATGCGCGCGATGGTCTCGCCCGGCAGCGGATAGCTCAGCTCGTTGATGTCGTGCGCGCGGTCGATGACCTCGGCGCCACCGCAGCCCACGAGCACGTCCACCAGGCCTTCGATGCCCCAGAGCTCGTACATGGCCTCGGTCGCGTGGGCGTCGCGCCCGGTGCACAGGCCAAAGAGCACGCCACGCTCGCGCAGGGCGCGGATCGCCGCCACGGTGTGCGGGGACACCGTGTGCTGGCTCGTGAGCAGCGTACCGTCGATATCGCAGAACACGGCTTTGATGTGGCTGAAGGTGGTGTCCATGGGGGCCTTTCTGGGTTGTGCGGCGGTGTGGGGTGTATTCGTGAACGGCGTACATGGTATACCTAGGCGCAAGCGCGGCCCGTCAAAGCAAAAACCACCACAAAGGTGCCTGGCCCCTTTGTGGTAATCGCGGCGTCTACGGGCCAAACCATCACAACATTCGACGTTTTTCGGCAAAATCGCGATTTTTACCGAATGTTGTGATGGTTTCTTACTGCTTTACGGCACGATCCAAGTGCCAGCGGCCAAGCAGCAGCAACGCCGCAGGGACCGCCGTCACGACCATGCCTGCCCCCACGAGTGTCCGTTGTACGCCAAATGTCGCCGCCAGCCACGGAGCAATTGCCAGCGGGGCCACGCCGGCGAACATGTTGCCAAAGCCCATGACCGAGTTCACACGGCCGAGTTGCTCGAGCGGCGCCGTCGTTTGCACGATGGTGTTGTGGAGCGGGTTGACGACACCCCAAGCAATGCCCAGGGCGATCTGGCCGACGAGGGCCACGCCCACGTACGGCGTCCCCACATAGAGCAGACTTCCCAGGCCCACGGACATGAGCGCCACGAGCAGCGTTTTAAGGTTGACCAGGCGCGGCGGCAAACGGAGTGCGAGCACAGCACCCAGCACCGCGCCCACGCCCGAGGCCGACGAGAGCCAGCCCATCCACTCAACGCCGACGTGTAGGACATCACGGTAGAAGAACGACTCCAGCGGGTCGAATGCGCCGTAGCCAAAGTTCGAAAGAAAAATGATGCAGAAAAGTAGCGCGAGGACGCTGTTGGTGAAGACTGTCTTGATGCTGGCTGCGAAGGTGACGCGGGAGGACGTGCTGGGGTTGGAGCTTTGTCCCGAACGCTCCCCTTCCTCTGCCGAATCGGCATCCGCATGCCCGGCGACATGGCTGGTCTGCGGCCTAAAGCCCCAGCCGGCAACGAGCGCCAGCACGGTAAAGAGCATCATGAGCACGAACACCGCGCGTGACGATGCAGTAGCCGCGACAAAGCCGCCCAACGTGGGCCCGACGATGATACTCACGTTTGAAACCATGGCGATGGCGGAGTTGATGTCTTTGAGCTCGACAGGATCGTCGGTGAGGTAGGCCGGATAGGATGTGGCAATGGGCTGGGCGAGCCCCATCGTAAAGCCCAGAAACACCGCGCCGAGCAGGACGATGCCGGTCGCGCTGCCAAAGGCGATGATTGCCGTGCCAGTTGCGAGCGCGCCGATGATGCTCAGCAAGAAATGGCGGCGCGGACCCCAGGCGTCGAGCGCAGCGCCACCCGCAAAGGATCCCAGGATCACGAAAACGTTCATGAACAGGACGGCCAGCGACGTCGCGACGACCGAGGCATCGTCCGCATAGGTAAGCGTTCCGATGACGCCGATAAAATAACTGGTCTGAAACCCGGTGTAGATGAGGAAGCGCATTGCCACCAGGCGCTTGGCCTGCACGGACAGCGATGATTGAGGCTTTGAGAAAAGAGAGGCGAGCATGGAGACTCCTTGTTTCATACGAATACGGGCGGTGGGCATTCGCCACCGTCTGTCAAATCAATCTATCCGCATGAAACATTAAGGACGCATCAGGACCCTTCTCTCCGTTTTTCGCTCAGTATGAACTACTTGGTAGATTGTAGGGCATGTCCCACACATCTACTAAAGCAAAACCACCACAAAGGTGCCTGTCCCCTTTGTGGTGGAAGTGACGTTTGCCCAGATAAAACCTGCCAAAATAAACCTGTCCCTTTTTGGCAGGTTTTAGGCCAGGTGGTCTTGGATCAGATCGCAGATGGCTCGGGCATCGTTGATGTTGATGGCTCGGGTCGCAAAGCCGGCGTCGAAGGCCTGACGCGCCAGGGCTTCGTTGCAGGCAAGGGCCAGCGTGTGACCGTCGACCAGGTCGAGCGAGCTCTTGCCACGCAGACGGTCGACACCGGAGCGCGCGACCACGATGTTGTCGAAACCCTCGGTCTTGTAGCCCTCAATGATCACCACGTCGACATCGTTGTAGCGCGACAGCAGCTCGCGCGCGGGCATCT